>CAYOBS010000298.1:0-4576 GCA_964402305.1 uncultured Planctomycetaceae bacterium
GGTTCCGGGTTCCAGGTTCCGGGTTCCGGGTTCCGGGTTCCAGGTTCCGAGTTCCGGGTTCCAGGTTCCGAGTTCCGGGTTCCGGGTTCCGCCGTCGCTGTTGCCATTCCCGGTTCCGCCGTTTTCGGTTTCCAGGGCGGATCGGAAAACACTGGCAAGGCGGGCCGGCGTTTTCTATAAGTTCTATAATCAACGGCGTGCCGCCGTGAGCGGCGGCAGTTGCGCGAGGGTGGCGGAATTGGCAGACGCGCCAGGTTTAGGTCCTGGTCCCGAAAGGGGTGCGGGTTCGAGTCCCGCCTCTCGCATTGCCATCAGAAAAGGCGTCGGGACGAAAGCCCGACGTCGAGACAGCCGGAGAGGTCAGTCGCGGGCCGGCGCCGTGGCCTGCTCGGCCGACGCCGCGGGGGCAACGGCTCGCTGGGAAATGAAGCTCGTTACCGCCACGTAGAAGAAGCCGAACGTGAAGATCACCAGGAACGGCGCCGTCAGGGCCGCCTTGATGTGCCCCAGGCTGTGGATCGTGCAGCCTGCCATGTAGACGCCGAACAGCAGTTCAACGTACGGAAGCAGGCTTCTTTTCTTTCGCCCGCGGCTGGACAGCGGCGCGGACAGGTGCAGGCCAGTGGGGCACCCGCCGTACTTGGGCGTGCGGACGAATTCGCTTTTTCGGCCAAAGACCGCCTCCAGGACCGCCTTGGCGTTTGAGACGCTAAGGCCCACCCCCACCGCCATCAGCACGGGCAAGTACTTGACAACCTGCCGCCAGTTGCCGAACAACTCGATCTGGCTGGCGACGTAGAACACGCTGGCCGACAGCGTCGCCAGGGTGAATACGCCCAGGTCGAACACGACGCGCCAGACGGTGCCGCTCGCCAGCGGAACGGTCTGGAGAATCATCGCCGGGTACATCAGCACCACCAGCGTGAACATGTAAATGTGCATCGTAAAGCCGGTGAGGTGGAAGAACGCCTCGATCTTGACCTTCAGCGGCAGCTTGCTGAGCAGCACCTTGGGCAGCAGCTTGATGGTGGTCTGCGCGCCGCCCTTGGTCCAGCGGAACTGCTGGGCCTTGAAGGCCGTCATCTCCGGCGGCAGTTCAGCCGGGGCCGTCAACTCCGGCAGGAAGACGAACCTCCAGCCGCGCATCTGCGCGCGGTACGAAAGGTCCAGGTCCTCTGTCAGCGTGTCGTGCTGCCAGCCGCCGGCGTCGGCGATTGCCGCTTTCCGCCACGTTCCGGCCGTGCCGTTGAAGCTCATGAACCGGTCGCTGCGATTGCGCGCGACGTGCTCGATGGCGAAATGCCCGTCCAGCAGGATGGCCTGGGCGCGGGTCAGCATGTTGTCGTCGCGGTTGATGTGGTCCCACCGCGTCTGGACGACGCAGATCCTGGGATCGGTGAAGTAGTGGATCGACCGCTGGAGGATGTCCGTGGCGGGCACGAAGTCGGCGTCGAAGATCGTGATGAACTCGCCCTTGGCGGTCTTCAGGCCGTTCTCCAGCGCCCCGGCCTTGTAGCCGGTGCGGTCGCCGCGGTGGATGTACTCGATGTCGAATCCCTGCACCCGCGCCGAAGCCACCGCGGCCTGGGCGTACTGACAGGTCTCGTCGTTGCTGTCGTCAAGCACCTGGATCTGGAGCTTGTCCTTGGGATAGTCGATGCGGCAGGCGCCTTCGATGATCCGCCGCGCGACGTGCCGCTCGTTGTACATCGGAAGCTGGACCGTCACGGCGGGCAGATCCTCGAACCGGCCCGGCGCTTGCGGGACCTTGCGACGGTTCTTGTAATAAAGATAGACGATCGCGTACCTGTGCAGACCGTAAGCAGACACCATCACGAGGCTGAAGGTGTAGATCGTCATGAAGATCGTGCTTGCCAGGGCCAACCAGTCCATAGAACTCGCTCGATGGGGTTATTTCCAACTAATCAACCAAGTCCACCGCGTCGCCGGCGGCAACTACGCCAACTACGCCAATCGCTCTTATAGACTAACGATTATTTCATGCCGGTAAACAGAAAACCGTCACAGAAAACCGTCAAGGCCCTGGCAGTTCTTACCCTTGGCTTGGCCGGATGGACTGGATCACCACCGGCTTGACGGGCACATCGTTGTGGTGCCCGGCCCGGCCAGTAGGCAGCTTCTCGATGCGGTCGACCACGTCCAGCCCATCGACGACCTTGCCGAACACCGCGTAGCCGAAGGCATCCGGCGTCTCGCCGCGGTGGTTGAGGAAGGCGTTGTCGGCGGTGTTGATGAAGAACTGACTGGTGGCGCTGTCGACGACGCTGGTCCTGGCCATGGCCAGCGTGCCGCGGTCGTTGGTCAGTCCGTTGCCGGCTTCGTTGCGGATCGGCGCCTTGACGGGCTTCTGCTTCATGTCGGCCGAGAATCCGCCGCCCTGAATCATGAAGCTGGGGATCACGCGGTGGAAGATCGTGCCGTCATAATGGCCATCGTCAACGTAACGCATGAAGTTTTCGACTGTTATGGGGGCCTTCTCCTCGTCGAGATCGGCCTTGATAGTCCCTTCGGAAGTCTGGATCGTTATCAGCATGTCGTCCTTTCAATCTCAGGATTTCGGCGGGTGCTGCTCTGAAAAGAAGGTAGCAGGTAACAGGTAGTAGGGGTTAGGCGACAGCCATCGTCCTCGTCCTCGTTCTCGTCCTCGTCCGGTCTTTTTCTCTTGTCGGGTGAACTGAAGGTTAATTTGCAACTGCGTTATTTCGGCAATGCGCCATTGCCCGTCTTGGTCTTGGCCTTGGCGGGGGTGGCGGCAGGCTTCGGGCCGCCCACGCGCCGGATGGACTTGATAACCACGGGCTTGGCGGGCCTGCCGGCCTTCTCGGAGCCGATGGTCGGGGCCTGTTCGATGGCGTCGACCACCTCCATGCCGGAGATCACCTGCCCGAACACGCAGTAGCCCCAGCCGGCGTCGGTCTTGCCTTCGTGGTCGAGCTTGGCGTTGTCGGCCGTGTTGATGAAAAACTGGCAGGTGGCGCTGTGAGGAGCGCCTTTGCGGGCCATCGCCAGCGTGCCGCGGACGTTCCGCAGGCCGCTGTCCGCCTCGTTGCGGATTGGCGCGCGGGCGGGCTTTTCCTTCCCATCCGGCGTATGCCCCCCGCCCTGGATCATGAACCCCACGATGCACCGATGGAAAATCGTGTTGTCGTAGAACCCATCATCGACGTACTGGAGGAAGTTGGCGGCGGTCTGCGGGGCCTTGTCGGGCCAGAGCTCAGCCCGGATTGTCCCAGCCGAGGTAACGATGTCCACCACCGGGAAGCTGCCGGACCGGCCGGCGCCGTACTTTTCGCACCCGCTCAGCGCCGCGGCAACCGACGCGACGGCCAGGACCGCGATCCTGCCTGCGTTTGTCCAGATGCACATGCGTTGCTCCTTGCATGACTGATAAATCCGAAACCTGCCTGCCGGCAGGCAGGTCCGAAGCACGAAATCCTAAACAATCTCAAATATCAAAACCCGAAATACAAAACAAGAAACCCAAGGCGGCGCTCAGATTCCCGACAAGTATGACGCTGTCCTCCGGCGTTTTGAACATTCGAATTTCGCGATTCGGCTTTGTTTCGGATTTCGTGCTTCGAGATTCGGATTTTATATTACGACAATCCACATCAGATTGCCGCCCGCACGCTTAGTCCAGCCCTCTTCGGATGGCTTCGGCAAGTTGTTCGATCCGCCCCTGGGGATATTTCCCCGCCGGCCAGTTGAACCTGAACGCATCGCCGCTGTTGCGGGGGATGATGTGGAAGTGAACGTGCATGACTTCCTGGTGGGCGACCGCCCCGTTGTTCTGGAGGACGTTCACGCCCGCACAGCCCGTCGCGGCCCGGACCGCCCCCACCAGCCGCGGCAGTTGGGCCAGCATCGCCGCGGCCAGGTCGGCCGGCATCTGGTCGATCGTCTCGAAGTGGTCGCTCGGGATAAGCAGCACGTGCCCTTCGGCAAGCGGGCCGATGTCCAGAAAGGCCAGGCAATGGGGCGTTTCCAGAACCTTCACGGCCGGGATCCTGCCGTCGAGGATCTTGCAGAATATGCAGTTTGGGTCTCTCATGGGCCTTCGCGCCAAAGCGCAACCTTATCGGAGCCTGAAAAGCCGGACCGGCATCATGCCCTGTGCATGATGCGCAAGTTTATACCAGATTCCCGCCCCAGCCGCCAGGGATTCAGCCGAAGGAAATGGCGGAGCACCAGGCCCTGGGAGCAAGTATCCGCGAGCTTCGCTACTTCTCTCCCTCGACGGGAGAGTTTTTTTTGCAGCCCGCGGGGCCGGCCCTTGACGGCAGTACGCGCTTGGCGACCAGGTTTTCAGCCCCGTTCACGGGGCTTCGATCCCTTAGGGAGTATAGCCCAGGGGCTTCCAGCCCTGGGGCGGTCCACCCCTGTTGTTTTTGTTTAGCACGCCTCGGCGTGCTTTCTGCGCGGCTTTAGCCTGAAGGCTTTCAAGGGCCGGTAAGCCCGCTGAAGCGGGCTAATGGAAAAACAACAAGAAGGGGTGGCGCGTTGTCGCCTACCCAGGCCTAAAAGGCCTGGTCTAAACCCCCGCTGTCGCGGGGGC
>CAYOBS010000299.1:0-4557 GCA_964402305.1 uncultured Planctomycetaceae bacterium
CTCTCGGTCATCAGCAAGGCGATCCTTGCCTACTGCGGCAACAACAAGGACCAACTGCCGAAGAACGACGATGCGACATATGATCCCACGAAGGACTTGTCCAACGTCGGCATTGACCCGACCGACCTGCTGCCGGGCGCGAACTCCAACCGGCGCTGGTGGTGCAACAAGATATACCCCCTGGGCGCTCGCACCCCGTCGCTTTACAAGTGCGCCAGCGACCCGCTCCACTTCAACCCCAGCGCCATGGTAATGTCCAGCTACGGGTTCAACAACACGTTGACCGACCCCATCACCGCGGATGGCGACGGCGTGACGACGGTCATGCAGATCAGCGACCTGGGCATGACATTCCTCGCCGGCCATTGCAGTTCGGTCAGCCTGGCCAATGCAGGTCTGGAGCCGGCGATTGCCGAGGACATGGTGTCGGATCCCTCGAAGTGGCCCGCCGGGCACGTCGCCGACTATGACAGAGAAGCCAGGGAGCGGCTGGGGCGATGCGGCTTCATCATGGCCAGCGGCGACATCAAGGTGTACACCTACGGACAGGCCGGCCTTAAGATCAAAGCGGGCCGGCCCAAAGCGGGCAAGCCCAAGTTCTTCCGCAATGACAATGACTAGTGCTCTGTTACTCATGATTCGAGTGATAATGTGTCGTGGCGAATGACTTGATTCGTGCCACCCCCAGGCCCGCCTTGGCGGATTTTGGTGTGGCGCGATACCCATCAAGTGACGTGTAATGGAGCACTGTGAGTATGCGGACAGGGAGGTTCTTCCCCGGGCGGATACGATCTGTGCGCACTGGCGGCAAGCGGATGTCGGCCCTAAGGGCCCCCAAGCGGGCGGCAATTGCAGCGGCTGTTTTCGTGGCGGGTTTCGTTGCGGGCTTTGCCCCGGCGGCGGCAGTGGCGGTCTCGGGCGAACTCAAGCAGTTTCGCGCGGCCGGGAAGTAGCCAGCCGCCCGCGTGCCGCAACAACCCCTTCGGCGACCTGCTCAAGAAATGGCAAGCAGTAGACGAAGCGATGCTTCATGCTGCCTTCATGTTGAGGCGGATACAACTTTGCCGGCGCTTCGATGCGGCTTGGCCGCGTGGAGGGAGCGTCGAGAATCAGGATCCGCCTATGATGTTGAGAGATATTCTCCGGCGAGCCGGCGGCGTGCTGTTCGCATGGCGAAGCTATACGTTCCTGCTGCTCGTGCCGCTGTTCGCGCTGGAGGTCCGCCACCTTGCCCGCCCCTGGGGGAGCCACCGCGCCGATGAGGCGTGGGAAATCATCTGCCTGGCCGTCGCCCTGGCGGGCCAGGCCGTTCGCGCGATTACCGTCGCCTTCGTGCCCAAGGGCACCAGCGGTCGAAACACCGCCTCCCAGAAGGCCGCGTCGCTGAACTGCACCGGGCTTTACTCCATCGTGCGAAACCCGCTGTACATCGGCAACTACCTGATATTGGCGGGCATCACGCTGCTTTGGCAGAGCTGGGAACTGGTCGTCATCAACTCGCTGCTGTTCGCCGCGGTCTATCTGCCAATAATCCTGGTCGAGGAGGCCTTCCTGCTCCGCCAGTTTGGCCGGGAGTATCGCGATTACGCCGCCCGCGTACCGTGCGTGCTGCCGCGCCTGCGGTTGTGGGTCTCGCCCGACCGCCCCGGCGACTGGCGGATGGTCCTGCGGCGCGAGCACGACTCGGTCCTGTCAATCGTGGTGAGCTTCACCGTGCTGACGCACATCCGCGACTACCTCATTCTCAAGCAACTCCACCCTCCCAAGCAGTTCCACTTCGACAGGGAGTGGCTCATCGCCTGCGCCATCGTGACTGCGGCATGGATCATCATCAAGATCCTCAAGAAGACCACCCGCCTGCTGAAAACCCCTGACAACCCCGCCCCGGCCGACAAATACGGGGTGGAAATCCGCCCACCAGGCCGCAACAATGGATAGTCGTGTCGCCGGGCCGCGGGAAACCCTCGCGCTGCCGCCGGCGGCCCAAAGGAGACGCCATGTACGTCGTCAGTGTCACGGTGTTCGTGAAGGAGCCGATGGTCGGGCAGTTCATCGAGGCGACGCTCGACAACGCCCGCAATACCCGCAAGGAGCCCGGCAACGTGCGGTTCGACCTGTCGCGCGGCGTCGATGACCCCGCCAGGTTCCTGCTCTACGAGGTCTACAGGACGCCCGACGACTTCAAGACCCACCAGCAGACCGTGTACTATCTCCGCTGGAAGCAGGGCGTCGCCGATTGGATGGCCCAGCCCAGGCAGGGTGTCAAGCACCGCAGCGTCTTCTTCGGAGATGCCGAAGGATGACCGCCGCGAGCGAAAGTGGCGCCGGGCGGGCGTTCGAGCTTGTCGGCGTGGGGCGGATCGTCTTCGGCAGCGGGAGCGTGAAGCGGCTGGGGCCGATCGCATCGGGCATGGGCCACATGGCCCTTGTGGTCACCAACGCCGAGCCGGCGGGCAGCGGCGGGGCCACCGACGCGGTCACGCGGGAACTGGTCGAGCATGGCGTCAACTGCGCGATCTTCGTCCAGGGCCGCGAGCCGACCGTCGATGACGTGGATGCCGCGCTCGAAACCGCCCGCCAGAGCCGATGCGATATCGTCGTCGGCCTGGGCGGCGGCAGCGCCATCGACTGCGCCAAGGCCGTCGCCGCGCTGATGACCAACGGCGGGTCCGCCCTGGATTACATGGAGGTCGTCGGCAAGGGCCTGAAGGTCCGGCGCCAATCCGCGCCGTGGATCGCCGTGCCGACCACCTCCGGCACCGGCGCGGAAGTGACCCGCAACGCGGTCATCGCCTGCCCCGAGCGGAACTTCAAGGCGTCCATCCGCGGCGAGCACCTGCTTGCCCGCGCGGCCGTGGTGGACCCGAAGCTCGGCCTCGGCGTGCCTCCGGCCGTGACGGCCTGGGCGGGCATGGACGCGCTGTGCCAACTCATCGAGTCGTACACCTCAACCGGCGCCTCGCCGATCACCGACGCGCTGGCGGCCGAGGGAATCCGGCGTGCCGCCCGCTCGCTCGAAAGGGCGGTGAAAAAGGGCTCGGACCTCCCCGCGCGCGAGAACATGGCGCTGGCGGCGCTGCTTAGCGGCATAACGCTGACCAACGCCGGCCTGGGGGCCGTGCATGGATTCGCCGCGCCGATGGGCGCCAACTTCCCCGCGCCGCACGGCGCCATCTGCGCCGCACTGCTGCCCGGCGTCATGGCCGCCAACGTCTGCGAGCTGCGTGCGGCGGACCCGCGCCACCCTGTCCTGGCCCGCTACGCGGCGGTGGGGCGGCTGCTGACGAACCACCCGCGACTTGGCGACCGCGCCGCCATCGACGCCGGCGTGCGATTCGTCGCCGACCTCGCCGCGGCGATCGACATTCCGCCGCTGAGCAACTTCGGCGTAACCACCGGTCGCGTGGCCGAGATGGTCGCCCTCGCCAAACAGGCCAGCTCCATGCGCTACAACCCCGTCGCCCTTTCGGACGAGGCCCTGACGCGGGTTCTCACCGAGGCGATTACGGGCAGGTAGTGTATTGATGCTTTTCTCGCGGCGAAACTATGTCTGCGCCGCAAGCCGGCGCGCGGTAAAATGAGTGCCGAGAAGAGTAATGGATCAGCCCAAAGCCATGAGCGAGCCTCAAGACAATCGATTGGCCGTACTGGCGGTGCTGCGCGGTGCGGCGCGGAGGCTGCTTGCGGTTCGCGCGGTCGAGGCGGCCGCGGTGGGCGCCGTGGCGGCGGGCCTTGCCGTCACCGCGGCGCAGGCGGGCCTGCTGGCGGGGCGGGTGCATTCGGTGCTGGGGGCGGCGATTGCCCTGCTGCCGATGGCGGCCGCGGCGGCTCTGCTGCACTGGCCGGCGCTTCGGCGCGCGGCCCGGCTGGACGGGCGCGACGCGCGGATCGTCGCGGCGACGGCGTGCGGCGTCGCGGCCATCGGCGCGTTGGTCGTGCTGGCAGGCCGGGCCGTGCCGCAGGGGCGACTGCTGCTGCCGATCGTGCTGGTGCCGCTGGGCGCCGCTGCCGCGGCGGCCGGCGTGGCCCTGCGGGGCATCACGCTGCGACAGGCGGCGCTTTATCACGACATCCGCTTCGGTCTGGCCGAGCGGCTCATCACGGCCGCGGAGTTGGCTGAGGCGCCAGTCGCCGGCGTCCAAAGGCCGGCGCATCGGCCCGGCGGGGGGCCTGACGGGCAGGTTGCCCAGTGGGTGTTCGGCCAGGCCGTCACGGTGGCCGGGCAGGCGGATCTTCCGCGCCGCGGGCTCTGGCGGCGCACGCGAGCAACCGCGGGCGCCCTCGTGCTGGCGGCGGCGCTTTACACGGTGCTGGCGCTGATCTCGCCGCCCGGCTCAGCCCGCGCGTCGGCTGATTCCTTCGACGACATCCGCGATCGCGTCCGCATGCTCAATCCGCGGGAAAAACGCCAGCTCGTAGAGGCGCTGCAAAGACTGGCCGAGAGCGTTGAGCGCGACCCGGCCTTGCGCCGGCGCCTGCTTGCCGCAGCCACCGCGGCCTCGAAGGACCAGCAGCTCGACCGCCGCCTGGCCGACCTCCAGGACGCCGTGGCCGACG
>CAYOBS010000300.1:0-4540 GCA_964402305.1 uncultured Planctomycetaceae bacterium
CTGCTCAGCCTGGCGCGAGATCACTGTGGCCATGTGCATGAGGATCATTGCCAGGAACAGGAAGCAGGATAGCACGATGATGGTCAGGTACTGGACCTGGAGGGTAATCTGAAGCCACAGGACGATTCCCGGGAATATCGCGAAGACGAGCAGTACGACCGAGGCGGTCAGCCAGAGTATGGCATACTCCTCTCGGAGCTTGCGTCGGCGGATAAGTTCGATGGCGGCCAGGATTACTATAAGGGCCATCACCAGGGGCACGAGGCGGCGAGTGAGCGGCATTTCCAGCAGTGCTAACATGGATGGTTCTCCTGCGAGTCGTGGGCCTTTGGCGGTGTTGCGGGGAAGGCCTGCCCGGATGGCGGGGGCACGTCCGGGAATTTGCGTTCAAGCCGATCCACCAGTATGGCCAGGCATATGCACGCGGTGTGGAATAAGCCCTTCATGCTTCCGATGCTGCTGTGCTCGGCGGGGCGCATTTCGACGGGCACCTCGCGGACGTCCATCCCATGCCGTGCGGCCTCGACGAGCGCCTCGACCGTGTCGCCCAGGTAGCCCTCGGGATAGTGGCGGGCGAAGAAGGCGATCATCCGCCGATTGGCGGCCCGAAATCCGCTTGTGGGGTCCGTGAACCGCTTGCCCGTTACCAGGCGTATGACCGCTGTCAGCAGCAGCGAGCCGACCTTCCGCATGAAGGGAAAACGGTAGCCGCCCTTGTCCAGCACCCGCGAGCCTACCGCCAGGTCCGCGCCTTGGGCCAGGGCGCTAAGCAGGCGCGATATGTGGTCCGCGCGATGCTGGCCGTCGCCGTCGAACTGGACGGCCAGGTCGTACGAACCCTCGTGGGCGTACCGGTATCCGGTCCTCATGGCCCCGCCCACGCCCAGGTTGAACGGCAGGCGCAGCACGATGGCGCCGGCGTCGGCGGCAATTGCGGCCGTATCGTCGATCGACCCGTCGTCGATCACAACGGCATCCGCCCAGGGCACGTGCCGGCGCAGATCCGCTATCGCGTCGCGTATTCTGCGGGCCTCGTTAAAGGCCGGTATCACGATCAGGACTTTCAGTTGATCGGCGTTGACCGTCTGATCTGTCATAAGACTCCCGGATATCGAAGTGCCCGGACGCGCCCTGGCGTTACTGGTGGTTTATCGGCTAATGGGCGCCGTCACTTCCACTAACCTGTATATACCCGAATGCCGATCAGGAAACAAACGCCATACGCCGGCGTGGTTTGCTCCGCCGCCCCGCAGCCGGCCGGGCCGGCGGATGGAGTTTTCCTGTTCGCGGCCACACGGAACTATCGTAGTATACGCAAGCGAGTTTCCATGACCACGCGACCGACTTAGGAGCTCTTGATGCCGAAAATGGCAAAAAAACGACCCACCTGGCGAAGGCCTGACCAGGCGACCAGGCTGGCCACCGCCGTCGAGCCCACGGATGCCCAATGGCTGCCCGCGATTGACCGCCGGCTGTTCTGGGCCTTGGCGCTGATCCCGCTGCTGGTTCTCGTGGGCATCTCCGCCCAGGGCTTGACGAGGCCATTCGAAGGTCTGCACGCCTGGGCACAGGCTGACAGCTCGTGGTTTACGCGAAATCACATCCGCTACGGTCTGGGCTATACTCAGGGCGTTATGACAATGGCGCTGGGCGACCCGCCTCCTGAAAACCCGAAACGGTATTACGACCACCCGCAGTACGGCGGATTGCTCAGCGCGGGCGTGATGTGGCTGTTCGGCGTGAACGAGTGGTCGCTACGGCTTGGCGTCCTGATAGTGGACCTGGTGTCGCTGCTGATGATGATAGCGATCCTTCGGCGGTTTATGGGCGACTGGCCGGCCCTTCTGGCGGCGTTGCTGTTGGCAATGTTTCCGATCAGCGCATATTTCAGCCTTGGCGGCTGGCTGACGATGTTCGCACTGGGGGCGTTCTGGATGTACCTTGTGGCCTCCGGCCTGGTTCCCGGTAAGCAGGCGCGTTGGTGGCACTACGCTGGTCTTGGCGCGCTGCTGTTTATCTGCGTGCAGCTAAGTTGGTCGGGCTTCTTCTACGCCGCCGCCATCGGCATCCATTACGTCGTGTCATGCATCGCCAAACGCCGCTGGCCCCAACGGGGCTTGCTGGCCGTGATGGTGATTGCGCCGCTGGCAAGCGCGGCCCTGGTCTTCACCATCATGCTGTCCGGCTTCAACTGGGACTATCAGCGGATCATCGACCTCTACAACTGGCGGGCCGCCAAGGGCGAGATGACCGGGCAGATGCAAGGCGCCTTCGACTGGGGCGCGTGGTTCGTTCGGGCCGGTGAGTTCGGCCTGACCAACTTCACCTTGCCGGTGCTTATTGCGGCCGGCGGATACCTGGTGTACCTCGGCGCCGCCCATGTCTATCGCCTCGCCAGCCGGCTGGCCGGGGAGGCTGACGGTCCGCCGCGGCGGATCGCCCAGCCGTTCCCGCTGGCCCTGTTGTTCCTGCTGCCCGGACTGCTCCAGATGTTCATCCTTCGCGGGGCGCTCTGGCCTCACCAGTACTGGGAGCGCCCGCTGGGCCCGTTTATCGCCATTGCCGCGGCCCTGGGGATCCTCGTGATCGGGCGGTCGCTGCGCCAGGTCCATCGGGCCGTCGCGGTCGCCGTCATGGCCGGCGCGGTCGTCCTGTGCGGGTGGGCGTCCGTCGGGGGCGCCAACTACTACTTCAGTATCGTCTGGCAAACGCCCCAGAAGATCGCCATGTGGAAGGAGCTTAACCGGCTGATTCCATCCGACAAGGAGTTGGCCACGTTCGATCGCGAGCTCGACAGCCTGGTGCAGACTCAGAGCGCGGCCAAGGGGGCCGTCTACCGAGGCGAGCCGGCCTGGTACATCGACCGGATCATGGTTGACGCCAACACCCCAGAGCAGGTCGAGGCCCTGCGGAAAAGCAAAAAGGCCCCCGTGTACCTGCTGCCTTATCCCGGCTCCCTGGGCTACGGGAAATATGGGCAGCAGGGGGGGCTCGAAGTCTACAAGAAGCACCAGGCTGTGGCTGACTACCTCGTCAAGCTATATCCGGTAATCAGCCAGTACCCCGGCGTGGAATCCGTGCCGGACGGGCACGGCGGAATCCTCAAGTTCGGCATGAGGCCTTACATCGTGCTGGACTTGACGCGCCCGGGCAAGCCGAACTTCCAGCCTCAGGCCGCGGCGCCGAATCGCTGAGAGCCGCCGGCGAGGAGCACTCGGGCGGCTGCCGCGCTAAGCTACCGCTGCTCATCGTCCGGCGCGGGCAGGCGGTCGCGGACGACGTATGTAGGCCGGCCCTGGCTTTCGTGGTACGTGCGGACCATGATCTCCGCCAGCAGGCCCATCAGGATGAACTGAATCGCCATCATCACGAGCAGGACCGTGAAGGTCAGCAGGATGTTGCGGTTCAAGTGCAGGTGTTCGCCGAACAGCCTCTGGCAGATCGCCACCACCAGGAAGATGAAGGCAAGCACCATCGAAATCAGCCCCAGGCCGCCGAAGACGTAGATCGGCTTGGTCGAGTATGAGCCCAGGAACCGCACCGTCATCAGGTCCAGCATGACCTTGATCGTCCGGTTAAGACCGTACTTGGACACGCCCGCCGTCCGCGCCCGGTGGTTCACGACAAGCTCGGTGATCCTGGCGCCCTTCCAGTTGGCCAGGGCGGGAATGAAGCGGTGCATCTCGCCGTAGAGCTTCGTCTCGGCCAGGACCTCGCGCCGGTATGCCTTGAGGCTGCATCCGTAGTCGTGCAGCCGCACGCCGGTCACCCGCCCGATCAGCCAGTTGGCGATCCGCGACGGCAGCTTGCGGGTGGCGGCCTTGTCCTTGCGGTCCTTCCGCCAGCCGCTGACGATGTCGTAGCCCTCGCTCAGCTTGTCCATCATCCTTGGAATGTCGGCCGGGTCGTTCTGAAGGTCGGCGTCAAGCGGGATCAGCACGTCGCCGCGGGCAAAGTCGAAGCCGGCGCTCATCGCCGCGGTCTGGCCGAAGTTCCGGCGGAACCGGATCACCTGCACACGCCCGTCGGCCTCGTGGCACTTGCGGAGAAACTCGTATCCGCCGTCGGTGCTGCCGTCGTCGACGAAGATGATCTCGAAGTCGTACTTGCCCGTCAGGGCTTCGGTGATCTGCTTGTAAAGCTCCGGCAGGTTTGCCTCTTCATTGAGAAAGGGGACCACGATCGACAACTCGGGACGCTTCCGGTTTGGCTTGGTATCCATCCCCGAAGCGTACTTCCGCGGGAATCGTTTGTAAACAGTCTTCCCAGCCCCCTCCAAAACGCCTGGCCGCACCACCGAAACCCTCTCGAATACGCATCGAAAACCCATCGAAACGCGCTGACAGGCCATCTTAAACGGGGGCAGGCAGGGCCGGGATTGGCAGCCCCTTCGTTTGGGCCTGCCCCGTTGGGGCTTCCGCTGTTTCTTCTCCCCGGTCCCGGGTTCCATGTTCCATGTTCCCGGTTCCGCCGTTTTCTTTTCCCGGCCTGCCCCGTTGGGGCTTCCGCTGTTTCTTCTCCCCGGTCCCGGGTTCCATGT
>CAYOBS010000301.1:0-4534 GCA_964402305.1 uncultured Planctomycetaceae bacterium
TTCTTGGCATTCTTAGTTCCTGGCATTCTTGGCATTCTTAGTTCCTGGCATTCTTAGTTCCTGGCATTCTTGGCATTCTTAGTTCCTGGCATTGAGCATTAAGTTGCCACTATGTTCATTGAAGCACCGCACAAGGCCCCATGCCCCAGACCAAGCCGTTCAACCTGTTCGTCTACGGCACGATGATGCACCCGGAGGTGTTCCGGGCCGTGACGGGCCTTCGCATGATCAAGCGCGAGGCCGAGTGCGACAGCGTCACGTGCTTCCGCGCCCGCCGGGCGATCCTGGCCGGCTACAAGAAGATCAGCCCGGACAACACCTACCTCTACGCCGTTGGGGAGCAGCACGGGCGGA
This sequence comes from uncultured Planctomycetaceae bacterium, assembly GCA_964402305.1. GTDB lineage: Bacteria > Planctomycetota > Phycisphaerae > SM23-33 > SM23-33 > JAUWQU01. The sequence continues at coordinate 355 of CAYOBS010000301.1, forward strand.
TTCGCGGCTACCTCATAGGGCCGCTGCCGCCGCGAACCATGTCGGCCCTGCTCCAGTACGAGGGGCGGAACTACTCCCGCCGGACGGTGACGGTCCAGACCCGCCTGGGGCCCCAGCGGGCCACGGTCTTCATCGGCAACGTCAAGCAGCTCCAGCACGCCTTCGGGTACGACTTCCACGACCACTACAAGCAGGAGATCCTGCTGGATGAGAAGATCGAGGCTGCCCTGGTGGAGACCGAGCGGCAGCAGTTTCACCGCACGGAGGAGCCGCTGCGCCGCGCGGTGGCTGAGCTGCACGGCTCGACTATCCGCGACCTGCGGCGGCGGCACTTCGAGGCGGGCGGGATAAGCGACTACGCCATCCGCCGCGGCCTTTTGGACGCCCCGCTGCCGGACTTCCAGCGAGTCGCCGACGACCCCGAGGCCAAAGCACTGGCGCCCAACTACCTGGCAATGGTCATGCGCCAGGTGATCTTCAACCAGCACGAGGACCACATCCGCAAGGACTTCCGCTACGAGATCGAGCAGATGAACCCCGGCCCGGAATACTACGACCGGGCCATCAGTTCGCTTGCCGCGCTGCGGCTGGTCAACAACGTCGAGCACGCCCTGGACAAGGTGATCGCCGACGCCCTGAGCGACCTGAGCTTCGAGTCGAACCACCTCGTGGACTTCGTGCGGCGGTCGATCCTCGCGGCCGACGAGCTTTACGATTCGCGCCTGGCCAAGCACGAGATCGAGTTCATCCGGAATCACACGGGCCGGGGCTACATTCCGATGGGCGCCGAGCTGGAGTTCTCGAACATCGGCCATGCGGTGATAAACGACCCCCAGGGCCTCACCGTGCGGGACATGAGCTATGACGGGTTCCTGTACTTCCCGGACTTCGGGCTTAACGTGCTGACGTGGAAACTGGGCGGGCACATCGACGACCACCACGACAAGGCGTCCCTGAGCCCTCGCCGCGGGTTCTTCGAGGTGGCCCTGGGCAACCTGTCGATCCGCGCCAACATCTCCAAACCGCTGACGGACGACCCCTGGCTGCTGAACCAGTTGATCCACCAGGCCCGGATGTTCTACAAGATCGCGCCCCACAGCGTACACATCTCGCTTCAGATGCGGCGCCAGCGAAGCCCGGTGCAGGACAGGCTCCTGCCCGTGGCGATGTTCAAGTGCCTCTTCGCCATCGCCGGCGACCCCGTGGCGACGCCGGATGGGCGCGTGCGGATCCGCCGCCTCCAGAGCGATGAAATCCTCGCCGGCCCGCCAAACCCGCACCTGCTTTTTTCCGAGATATCACTCCGGCACAGCAGCGAAATCGACGAGTTTTACCCAGCCGCCCGCACCGGCCGGGCCGGCGGAACGTACGTCCAGCAGTTCAAGTTCATGCGCCTGGCAAGCGATCTGAACTACGAGCCGATCACCATGGCGCTCAAGGGGATCCAGATCAGCATGCGGCCGGGCAGCTTCCTGACGACCGCCCAGTACCAGCGCAGCCGCCGCAGCAGGGCCGTCTACCACGAACTGATGGAGTGGGGCAACTCGCCGGAATCGCTCAGCCAGGCGGAGATAGACTCGTTCCTGTCCGCCGTCGATGAGGGCCTCGCCACCGAGCGATTCGGCAAGCCCGCCCACAGCGGTGCGTACATAGCATGGGCGATCGAGCAACTACGCTCGATGCTCAAGGCGTTCAACATGCTGGTCAACCGGAAGAGGACCGAGATGCCAAGCACCAGGGGCCGAACAACCACGAACATCGCGCGGAAAAGAACCAAATAACAAGCACCAAGGCCTGCCTGCCGGCAGGCAGGTCCAAGCAAGGACCAAACGGCAAAACAGCAAATTCCAAACGGGAAACGAATAATAGGTGACTGTCCCTGGTTTATAGGTTTACTGGTTTACTGGTTTGTTTTGGTTTATAGGTTTACTGGTTTACTGGTTTGTTTAATAGGTTTAATAGGTGACTGTCCCTGGTTTCGGTTTCGAGGTCAAAAGAAAAGGACCAGGTAACACGCGCCGGCAGAAAAGGGCATATGCTACTTTTCCGTTGGAGGCAAAACTCGCGCACACCCTACTTAGGTATCAGTCCTGGAACCCCTAGAAGTGGGGAGAAAGAAGCAAGAAAAAACAATGAAGAGCAATTACTTAATGTTCATCGTGGCCATGGCGGCTTTTGTGTGGGGTTGCCTGGGGGCCGCGGCCCAGTCGGCGACCGATTTCTGGGTCATAGACAATGCGGGGCGCATCACCCATGCCTGCGGCGGGAAAGAGCCTCTGGTGATGTGCATGCAGGGGCGCAAGGTGGTGATGCAGGTCCAATCCGATAGCACAACGGGCTTGCGCTACACGGCCCGGTTCTACAACCTGCGGCGGGATGTCCTCAAAAAGAAACAGATAACGTTCGAAGCCGGGCGCGCATCGAATCCTGAGGTGCGGGTCAATGGCCAGCCGTTGAAGAACGAGTCCCCGTCATCGGCCACCTTCGACGGCCTGTTGACCTTTACCTATCCGGAAATAGGAGGCATCGTTGCCAGTCGCACGATCTATCCCTCCACGACCAAAGCATTGGTTATCGAAGAGTGGCAGGTGCGCAATACCACCGACAAGCCAGTTGCGGTGACTGTTGCGCCCACCCGCAAGGTGAACCTTGTGGATGAAAATATTGCGATTGCATGGATCTGCCAGGGTGCGCAGTTTGCTTCGGTGAAACCCGGCAGCGTGTTCTCGTTCTCCACCCGCCTGCAGGCCGGGCCGGCTGGGGGGCCTGACATTGCCGTTAACCTGGCTGCCGAACGCGGCGCGCGCCGTGCCTTGGCCGAGGCTGCCTGGCGCGGCCCCGGGCGTTTAGAAACCCCGGAGCCTTTGCTCGACGTGGCGTTTGCCTTGCAGAAGTTCCACGTCTTGGAATGCCCGATTGAGACGTTCAAGGGTGTCATCACACACAACGGCAGCCTGACCTATTCGCCCGGCATCTGGGCCAATGACCCGGTTGAATACTCCAGCCCGATATTTCCCTTCTTTGGCGATGCCGAACTGAACCGCGCCTGCATGAACATGTACCGAGTCTGGCAGGACTATTGCCGGGAGAAAGGCATCGTTCCCTTCCCGGGTTCTTTCGAAGGCCCCGGTCTGAATCTCACCCAAAGGGAACGAGGCGACGACGCGATGGTGCTGTATGGCCTGTCCAAGTTCCTCCTCTTCCAGGGCAATCGTGCCGCCGCCGGGGAATTGTGGCCATTGATCGAATTCAGCGCCAAATCCGTGCTTAAACATACGACCGCTGATGGCATCATCGCTTCGCGGACCGACGAGATGGAGGGTCGCTATCCGACAGGAAATGCCAACCTGAGCACCTCGGCGCTCGCCTACGGCGGCTACCGTCAGGCGGCCCGACTGGCACGCGCCCTGGGCAAGCCGGTGGCGGCGGAATTCGACACCCGCGCGGACGCCTTGCGCAAGAGCATTGAATCGTATTTCGGCACGGAGATCGAGGGCTTCAAAACCTATCGCTACTACAAGGAAAACACCACCCTGCGCGGGTGGATCCTGCTGCCGCTGGCCATGGGCATCACCGAACGGCAGGAGGGCACGGTTGCCGCGTTGCTTTCCGACAAGCTCTGGCCAAACCGCGGGGAGGGCGCCGATATCCTGGCGGAGTCAACCCGGCCGACCGAATGGGGACGCGAGACCTACTATGCCCTGCGGGTATTGTTCAAAGCCGGTCGCACGGAGGAAGCGCTGGATCTGACCCGGCGCGTCGTGAAGGCGCAGGTCTTCGCAAGCAAGGGGCCGTATCCTGACGAAGACGCCATCGACATGCTCTGCCCTGGCTCCCTCTATCCGCGCGTCTTTACCGAAGGCGTATTTGGCATCGTCCCCACCAGCTTTGACTCCTTCGAATGCACGCCCCGGATGCCCAAGGACTGGCCACGGATGGCGCTCCGTGACGCGCGCGCTTTCGGCCGAGCCTGGGATTTGCTGGTGGAGCGCGCCGGCGACCAGCAAAAAATTACGGTCAGTAGCGGTGGCCAGACGGTTATGACGGGTGTCGGGCCGGCAGGGAAGACGTATTCGGTGACCTTTCTGAAGCAAACAAACAGTAACCACAAGTCTGGAGACTAAACCGAAGTTCCAGTAGTAGGTCAGAGGTATATTCTTGCTGACACCGCACTTGCGGC
>CAYOBS010000302.1:0-4527 GCA_964402305.1 uncultured Planctomycetaceae bacterium
CGGGCGGCGGCGCGCTCTTCCTCGTTGAGCTTGCCGTCGCCGTCCTTGTCGAACTCCTTCACGATCTTCTCGCGAAGGCCCGGGCGACCGCCGGTGCTGTTTGGGTCCGTGCCCCGCGACTGGGCCCCGGCAACCGCGCTAAAGGCAGCCAGGCCAACGATAGTTGCCGCGATGAACATCAGTCTCGACTTCATGTTTCTCTCCTGAAATCTCTATGCCGCTGTTTCCCACAAGGCCGGCCACGCCAGTTTGTCGCCGGCCAGACATTGTTCTCTCTTGGCCAAACGCAGCCGGGGATATTATTAATGCAAAAAAAAGGAGAGACAGACCAATAATCAAAGACGAACGGGGACAAACGCGCGGATGCCAGAGCACATCGCTTTTCCGCATCAGCGTTTATCCGCGCCTGCCTGCCGTCAGGCAGGTTCATCTTTGCTATTGCCGCTTCTTCTTTATCCCCTTCACCTGCCCATGAGGGGTCCCTGCTGAACAAGATACAGACCAGCGCCCCCTCACTCGACATCTTCGATCGTCGCGGATTCCTTGAGCTTGTCGACGAAGGCATCGACAGCCTCCCCTTGGCGCTGGCGGAGAAGCTCATCCGCCAGGTGGTCGTGGACCTGCTCGAAGGGCAACGGCTGGCTTTCGCGGCGTTCCAGAACCTTGACGATGTGGTAGCCGAACTGCGACAGAAAAATGTCGCTGACCTCGCCGGGCTGCATGTTGAAGACGACGTCCTCGAACTCCTCGACCATCTGCCCGCGCGGGAACCAGCCCAGGTCGCCGCCCTGGCCCGGACAGTCGGAACCGCGGTTGGCCAACTCCTCGAACGACGCGCCGCCGGCAAGCTCCATCTGGATGCTCAGAATCGCCTCGTACGCGGTCTTCTTGTCGGTCCGCCCGTCAACGTGTTTGACGATGTGGCTGGCGTGAACCAGCTCGGGGGCCATGAACTGATCGGCTTTTTCCTCGTAGTCCGCGCGAAGCTCCTCTTGGGTCGGGGCCGGCACGTCTTGTACCCCCTGAGCCATCAGGTGGTTGATCCGCATCTGGAGTTCGATGTCGGCCTTGACCTGCTCGGCCGGTGTGTCGCCGGCCTGGTCGCGAGTCTGCTCGTAGATCGCGTCGATCTCCTCGGCGGGTATCCGGACGTCCATCGCCCGGGCCGCCTGCCGGACAATCGCCCGCTCGATGAGGTTTTCCCTGGCCCACTGCTCCAGTTGGCCCGGCTCGCCCTGGCCCTGGACGTACTGCTCGTAGTGCGGCCGGAGGGCCTCGACTTCCGCGTCGATCTCCGCCTGCTCGATCCGCTGCCCATTGACTGCAATAGCCATTAACATCTCCTGAAAACTTCCGAGGATCGTTTGCACAAATATCCAATATACAGGTCCTGCCCCCTCAAAGCTAAACGGTCCTCATCAGGCTATAGGTCCTATAAGACCCATAGGACCCATAGGACCTGTTCTTCACCCACCGCTGCGCAGTGCCGGCCCTTACGCGAGCGAGCAGAGTATTTCCAGCCCCCGCGCGAGCTTCTCGTCGCTGGCGGCGTAGGAGAGGCGGAAGTGGGTGTCCCGCGGCGAGAACACCTTGCCGGGGATGATGAGCACGTTGTTGGCGATGGCCTTATCGACGAAGGCCGTCGCGTCGCCGCCGGGCGCCGGCACGAAGGCGTAAAAGGCCCCGCCGGGCTTGATAAGGCCGAACTTCTCGCCAAGGGCGGCGTAGACCATGTCCCGCTTGCGGGCATAAGCGGCAAGGCGGTCGGACATGTCCGTCTCGAGAGCCACCACCGCCGCCGCCTGGGCCATCGACGGCGCGCAAACGAAGCTGTACTGCTGGAGCATGGTCATCTTCTCGATGATCTTGGCGGGGCCCGTACACCAGCCCATCCGCCAGCCGGGCATGCCGTAGGTCTTGGAGAAGCCCCGCATCAGCAGCGTGTTCTCGTGGAACGAGGCGATCGACGAAAACGGCCTGTCGTAGCAGAAGAAGTTGTAGATCTCGTCGCTGAGCACCAGCAACTCGCGCCTGGCCGCCAGGTCGGCGATGTCCTTGAGCTCCCGCTCCGTGTAGACCACGCCGGTGGGATTTGCCGGCGAGTTGATCACGAGCAGGCGGGTTAGGTCGGTGACGGCGTCGGCGATTCGGTTGATGTCCGGGCGGAAGTCCGGGTAGGTGTCAACCGGCACGCACGAGCCGCCGCAGAGGTTCGTCAGGTGGGCGTACATCACAAAGTAGGGATCGGCGAAGATCACCTCGTCGCCGGGGTTGACGGTTGTAAGCAGGGCCAGCATCAGCGCCCCGCTGACTCCGGAGGTGATGAGGTAAGGCCGATCGTCGGCCCAGCCGAACTCCTGGCGGCAAGCGGCGCCCACGGCCCGGCGCAGCTCGGCCAGGCCCTGGGTCTGCGTGTACTGGTTCAGCCCCGCGCGGATGGCCTCGATGGCCTTGTCCTTGACGGACTCGGGCACGTCGAAGTCGGGCTGGCCGATCGAAAGGTTGATCGGATCAGTCATCTTCGCCGCCAGGTCGAAGACCTTGCGGATTCCGGATGCGTCCAGCAGCCGCATCCTGTCGGCGATGGCGAAGCAATCCTTGGACATTTTCAGCGGGATCAGCCCTTGTCCTTGCCCTTGTCCTTGCCCTTGTCCTTGCCCTTGTCCTTGCCCTTGCCCTTGCCCTTGGGGGCGGCGGCCTTGTCGGCGGCGCCCTTGGCGGCCGGCGCGCCCTTGTCGGCCGGCGCGCCCTTGGCGGCGGCGCCCTTGGCGCCCGCGGCTGGGGCGGCAGCGCCCGCGGCCGGCGCGGCGGCGGCGGCTTCGGCGCCCTCGGCGGGCTTCTCTTCCTTCTTGGCCTTATGCCCGGCCTTGGAATGCTTGACGGCTACCTTGGGCAGACCCATCGGGCTGTTGCCGGCCGGGTCGAACTTGCCTTCTTCCATAAGAGTCGCGATCCGCTCGGCACGGGTCAAAACGCTCCTATGCCGCGACATCGCGCCACCAATCCTAAGCGACCTGTCCAACGTCATTTCTCTGCGCTCCGTAAGACAATGCCCCCCGGCCTGGGGGGCGTCCTGTCTGAATCTTTCACCGCCGCCGGCGACACTGGCCACCAAGCCGCGGCGCCACGCGGGAAACCGTCATTGCTTTGCCGCCGCGGCAGGCAACCTGTACTTCTCGAACCACGGGTCAAACTTGCCGTTTCGCTGCTGGCGGAAATCGTATCTCTTGTACTGCGCTTTGTAGGTTTTGCCAAGCGCTTCTATCTTTCTGCCGAAATCCAGGGCCTCGGGGCTCGTCGCGGAATCGAACGGGCGCGACGACCAGACAATAGGAAACGTCTTGCCCGTTCTAGGCACCGTGTGCCCAGCCACAGTTGCCGGCTCGCCGTGGGCGATGCACCAAGCCGCAATCTGCGCGGCCTCCGCCCGGTCCGCCTCGGTCGCGCCGACCATTTCCTGGATCACCAGGTAGTACTTGCCCGGCACCCGCACAGACGTCGGGGCCGGCACGGGGGCCACCGCCGGGGAGCCTGATTTGGCGGCGCCCTGGCCTGCCACCACGTACTGGCCCAACGGCACCCTGTCCGTCAGCGGCGCGTTTGCCGCCGTCCCGGCCGGAACGGAGGCAGAGCCAAGGCGGTACGCAGCCCAAACCGACACGATAACCACCAGCGCCAGCACCGCCCCCGCCAGCAGGCAATGCGCGTAAGTCAGTTTGAGCGTAAGCTGCCCGCCCGCGCCCGATGCAAGCCTGGACCACGCCCTGGACGCCGCGCTGGGCAATGCGCCCGGCGCTACACCCGGCAATGCGCCCGGCAATGCGCCCGGCGCTACACCCGGCAATGCACTCGGCGCTGCCGGCGGGACCGCCGACTGGATCGCCGACTGGACCGCCGGCGCCGCTGGGGACGGCGGAGGTTCCCCCGCGCCGGATGAATCCTTGGCGCCCATCCACGGGGGCACGTTCAGGTTAACATCGCTGCGCCGCTTCGTGATAACCTCGAACAGTGCAATCGAGTCCTTTCGCTTGGCCACTTGCTTGCTCCCTATCCGCCAGCCGACAGTGCCGACGACGAATGCTAGTTCCATGAATGCTACCCCCTGCCCGCCTCAAAGTCAAGAACGGATCGCGGGATACTTCGTTGGGGTGTGCCCAAAGTTTATGGCAGTGGAGTTTCTGAGCCCGAGAGGGCGACTGCGATCAGCCACGGGCCGGGGGAAGGTGCCTGTCCCCGCGGTTCGCAACACCGGGGACAGGCATCCCGTCGGGAAGCCAGTCCCCTGCGCCGCTGCCGCCCCAAGGCGCGAGAATCAATCGGAATGCGTATAAGAAGGTCCGGTGCCGCGACTTACAAACTGCCAGATAATATATGCACACCCCTTCGTTGGATGCCTGCCGCCGGCGAAACCCGTGGAAGGCCGGACAACAGCACCTCAAAGCGCAAGTACGAGCGGGGCACCAAACAAGCGGCCAGCCCTGACGAATAGGTATTTGTCGCACCTGTGCGGGCGGCACAATTGGGGCG
>CAYOBS010000303.1:0-4517 GCA_964402305.1 uncultured Planctomycetaceae bacterium
ACGACGTGGGCGCCGTTTTCCGCGCACACCCGCGACGCCAGCGCCAGGTATCGCGAGTCGCGGACGAGTTCCTTGCCCACGGCCGTCACGCCCAGCGTGGGTATGCCGCAGCGGCTGCCGGCGTCGATGGTGGCGGTCAGGTTGCGGACGGTCAAGGCCTCGAACTTGCTGCCGATGGCGACCATGACGGCCAGCATCGAGGCGTTAAGCCTCACGGCCTCGGCGATGTCCATAACGCACTCGTCGTTGAGTTCGGTCAGGACGGTCGAGCCGGCGGAGTACCGCAGCGAGATGGGCTTATTGAACGTCGGCGGGACTATCTGGCGAAGCGCCCCGCGCGTACACATCAGGCAGTCGGCGTGGGCGAGCAGCGGGACGATGGTGAGGTCCATCCGCTCCAGGCCGCTGGTGGGGCCCATGATGTAGCCGTGGTCGAACGCCAGCATCACCGTCTTGCCGGTGGCGGGGCTGAATATCCGCGCCAGGCGGTCCTTGATGCCCCAGTCCAGGTTGGCTGACCCTTTGAGGTAGTAGCCCTGGTTGTCCTGGGGTATGCCTATGCCGTAATCCTTGCTGTCGATGTTGCCTTGAGCCTCTGCCATTTGAGTGTCTTTCCTTACGATCAATTGATAGTTGACAGTTGACAGTTGACAATTGACAATTGACAGTTGACAATTGACAGTTGACAATCGGCAATTGCGAATCACCAATTGTCAATTGTCAATTGTCAACTGTCCATTGTCAATTGCCGTTCAGCGCCGCGGCGAAGCCGGCCAGGAGGATCGACATCGACTTGGCGCCGGCATCGACGCTGCCGATGCTTCGCTCGCCGAGGTTCCTGGCTCGTCCGAAGCGGGCCTGCATGGTCTTGGTGGACTCGGCGCCGCTGGCGGCGGCGGCGGCTGCCTTGGCAAGAGCGGCGGGGAGGCCCTCTCCGGCGTCGGCGGCCTGTCGCATTGCCGTCACGGCCGGGACTAGGGCGTCCATCATCGTCTTGTCGCCCGGCTGGGCCTGGGTCTGCTTTTGGACGCCGGCAAGCGCGGCCTCGAACGCCGCCGCCGTGCCGGGCGCGTCGAGTTGGGCGTGTTCGCCGAAGCCTTCGCTGAGGCCCATCAGCAGCGAGCCGAGAAGCGGGCCGGTGGCCCCGCCGGCCTGGCTCATCACGGCCCAGGCGGCCTGGAAAAGCGCATCCTTCGGGCTGGCGGACTGCCCGGCCTCGGCGAGGGCCTTCTCTGCCGCCGCCATCGAGCGCAGCATGGCCGAGCCGTGGTCGCCGTCTCCGGTGGCAGAGTCGAGGCGTGACAGTTCGTCCACGTTGGCCCTGATATCCGCCGCGGCCCGGCGGATCATGGCGGCCACTTCCTGGTATCCCAACGTATCGCTAATGGCTCGTAAGCCTCCTGATTCATAGCCACACTCAACTCTTGTGTGCTGTCTCACAATTACTATGGGTTATGCCCTCTTCAAAATCCGAAGCACGAAGCTCTAAATCCTAAACAAATCCGAAGGCTCAAAGCCCAAATGACCGAAACGGAGAGGTCGTTGACCGGCCTGGCAGTGTCGTTTCGATCATTTGTCATTAGAATTTCGAATTTGTTTAGGACCTGCCTGCCGGCAGGCAGGTTTAGTGCTTAGGATTTCGAGTTTCGCCCTGCCGGATCAATGCGCAATTCTCTTGAGACAACACACTATCGCACGGTCAGATAAGGCGTGTCGCAGGGGGCGTCCCACAGCGACAGCAGCTCATCATCCATCTTTGCCAGGAACATCTGGAAGCCGCCCATCTCCTGGACGGTCAGGAACTCGCCGACGAGCGACCGGGCGACTTCCACGCCAGCCTCGGCCAGGACTTTGCGAGCGGCGCGGTAGATGATGAACATCTCCATAAGCGTGGTGGCCCCCGCGCCGTTGATTATCAGCAGGACCTTGTCGCCCTTGCGGGCCTTGACGGCCTTGGCGAGCTGCACGACCATCGTCCGGGCGGTCTGATCGGCGGTCATCATCTTTGATTTGCCGGTGCCGGCCTCGCCATGCTGGCCCATGCCTATTTCCATCTCATCGTCGGCCAGGGCGAAGATTTCCCCGCCGGACTGTGGGTGCGTGGCGGTCTTGAGGGCGACGGCGAGCGTGGCCATGCCGGCGTTGAACTTCTCGGCGACGCGGCATACCTCGTCGAGGCTCTTGCCGGCCTCGGCGGCGGCCCCGGCGATCTTGTAAAGTGGGATGCATCCGACAAGCCCGCGGCGATCCTCAGCCGGGGCGTTGGCGCCGGGTGCGATGTCCTCGTGCGTGAGCACCTTGCGGAGGTTGATGCCCTGCTTGGCGGCAAGGTCCATGGCCATGTTGGCGCTCATCACGTCGCCGGCGTGGTTGAGCACGACGAAGAGCACCCCGGCGGGGCGGTTCATGAGCTTGAGCGCCTCGAAGACCGGCGGCGGGCCGGGGGCGGCGAATATGTCGCCGACCACGCTTGCATCCAGCATGCCCTGGCCGACGAAGCCGCTCAGGGCCGGCTCGTGCCCGGCCCCGCCGAGCGTCACTATCGCCACCTTCGACTTGTCCTTCGGCTTGGCGCGAACCACCAGCTTGTCGCCCTTGAGCGCGACCTTGTGGCCGTACGCCTGCACGTAGCCTTCCAGCAACTCGCCGGTCAGGTTCGCCGGGTCGTTGATGAACTTCTTCATTGCCATGGGGTTGACCTTCCTTTCAGCGTTAAGTTGACGGCGTAAAGTTGCCGGCGTTGAGTTTGCCTTACGAGGCCCCGCGTTGCAACAGAAAAGAAGGGAATAGGCAGTAGGTAATAGGTAGTAGGGGGCTTCCGCGGGGAGCGATGCCGGCGGAACCACGGGCGGGGGGATAGGGTTAAGTAGCATGGGCAAGCGGCACGGGCGCGGCCGCGTAGCACGGGCATCCTGCCCGTGAGTCGCAGGGCCATCTTGGCCCTGCATCTGCCTGCCTGCAAGCAGATCCCGCGGGCGCGGCCGCGCGTAGTTGTCTTTGTGGTGTATTGCACGGGCAGGATGCCCGTGCTACTCATGGGCAAGATGCCCATGACACTCACGGGCAAGATGCCCGTGCTACGCCGTGAGCAAAGGGAGACGACAATGGACACGAACAGTTCGATGAAGCTTCTGGCATGCCTGAGCTTGGCATTGGCGGGTGTGCTGGCGATGGGCGACTTTGTGGCCGCCTCAGCCGCGGCAAGGACGCTTGTGGTCGAGGCCGGCGCAAAGGACCGAGTCTCGGTGCCGATGTCCGTCGAGGCGCCCGCGGATGCTAAGGGCGCCTGGATGAAACTCGACGGCAACTGGGTCGACTGCCAGGTCGATGACGGCAAGCTGTGGTTTGTATTGGGCAGTTTCCCAGCCGGCAAGACAGCGACGTATTCGGTGGAGTTCTCAAACGTCCCGCTGCCCATATCGACTCGTTCCGTGGGGTGGGTCGATCTCAAGAAAGGCGACAAGCAGATCGACGTCACCATCGGCGACAAGCCGTTTACCAGTTACGTTTTCGGATATGGCCCGGCTGGGAAGAACCAGTTTCGCCGGCCTTACTTCTGGCCGGTCTACGGGCCGGGCCAGCTCACGATGACCCGCCCGTACCCAATGCAGTACGAGGGCCTTCCCAGGAACATCCCCACCGACCACCCGCACCACACGAGCATCTGGATTGCCCACGGCGACGTCAACAAGGTTGACAACTGGACTATCGGCCCCAAGTCGGGCTGGCAGATACACAAGGGCTTCGAGCTGCTGGCCAGCGGGCCGGTGGTGGGGATCATCCGCGAAACGCTCGATTGGACCGACGCCGAAAAGAAGCCCAACTTGGCCGAGACGCGGACCATCCGCGTGTACAGCCTGCCCGACGCCGCCAGGGTGCTGGACGTCGAGCTGACCTTCGAGGCCAAGTACGGCAAGGCGACCTTCGGCGACACCAAGGAGGGCGGCCCGCTGGCGATACGCATGAGGACGGAGTTCCAGGCCGACAAGAAGGGCGACAACGGCATCCTCGTCAACTCGCAGGGCCAACAGGCCGACAAGGCCTGGGGCCAGAAGGCAAGGTGGGTGGACTGCTCCGGCATGGTCGAGGGCAAACGGTACGGCTTGGCGATGTTCGACGCGCCGGATAACCTGCGGCACCCCGAGACGTGGCACGCCCGGACGTATGGGCTTCTCGCGGTCAACCCGTTCGCCCTGCGCGACTTCCCCGGTGGCAAGGGGGGCCCCAGCGGCGACTGGACGATCGAGGTGGGCAAAAGCGCGACCCTGCGATACCGCATCTACTTCCACACCGGCGACGCCAAGCAGGCCGGCGTCGATGCCCGCTGGACCGACTACGCCGAGCCTCCGGCGGTGCGATGGAAATGAAGACGGGAGATTCAACGCAGAGCACGCAGAGCACGCAGAGAAAGAAATAGAAGAAACAAGAGAATCCTCCCAATGTTTGTTTCTTCTTCTCTACTCTTTTCTTCTCTGCACTGCAAACCTGTAACATCTTGTTTTTTTGACAAGAAACAT
>CAYOBS010000304.1:0-2296 GCA_964402305.1 uncultured Planctomycetaceae bacterium
TTCAGGCTTCAGGCTTCAGGCTTCAGACTTCAGGCTTCAGGCTTCAGGCTTCAGGTATCAGGCATACAGAATCCAAGTCGTGCTCGCGCCTGAAGTCTGAAGCCTGAAGTCTGAAGCCTAAGACCGGCTACCGGCTACAGGCTACCGGCTACCGTTTTGTGGGCGGTGGAGTCGCAAGCAGCTTGCTGCGGCCCTTTACGGACGTGTATATGGCGATGCCCGATACGGCCAGGGCCGCCAGGGCCTCAGCCAGGGCCGTGCCGAGTTCGTTTGACTGGGCGGCCTCGAGCCCAAGCTTGCCGGCCAGGAACCACGCGATGCCGCGGGCCGCGGCGGCCGCGATCCATTGGATGACTCTTGTGTTGTCCACGATCCATGCCTTTCCTATGAGTTTCCAGGTTGTCAGGGAGCTAAAGGCCCACCCATGCCAGCGAGCAGGCCAGCAGGACCTTAAGCACTGCCAGCGTCGCCTCCTTCTGGAGGGCCACTCGCTGGGCGTTATTGGCGTTGGCCTCGTCCCAGCTGGCGGCGGCGGTCTTCCATGCCTCCAGCAGGCCGGGGTTGTCGGCCTTTTCCAGCAGTCGCCGCCATGCCTCATCGTCGCGGCCGAGGATGAGAAGCTCCAGCCAGTCGCAGAATTCCTCGGCCGTCATTGCCGCCAGGGCCGGTCCGTATCGCTCCACGATGGGGCGGAGTTGCTCTGGGGTCTTGGCGAGAAGTTCATCGAGCTTCATCTTGCCTTGCCCTCCCTTGCGGCGATGAACTTGTTCCACACATCGGCCTGGGCCGACAGGGCGGCGGCCATCTCGTTGGGGTCGAGTTGCCCGGCCCTGGCACGCCGGGCCGTCTCGACGCTCAACTCGGCCGTCTGATCGAGCAGCCGGCTGTAGTCCGCGTTCATCCACACCCCGCCGCATCCGGTCAGACAGACCGCGCACAGCAGGACCAGTACGATCGTTCGCTTCATGATGGGTTCTCCTTGATGTGCCCCGAAGGGCTATTATTTGAGCAGGTAGCCGGCCAGCAGCAGCGCCACGCCGACAAGCAGTTGCCAGATGCGTTTGCCCCACTGGGCCAGTCCCTCCCGGCCGCCGCGCACGTCGGCGCGGAGGAGTTGGATCTGCGTCTCGTGACGGCCCGTGCGCTGGAAGAGATGCTCGACGTGGCCGTTTGTCCGCAGTGCCTGCTGGTGAATCGCGTCGAGCTTGGCGGACATGCCGCCGAGCTTCTCGGTGATCCCGTTGAACGCCTCCAGGCAGCGAACAGGAGCAGCGCCGCTCGACGGAGAGCTCGCGGTCGAACCGGTTTCGTCGTAACAGTCAGTCATGGGTTATCCTCGCGGCTCCCAGACGCCGTCGCCCCAGACGCTGTCACCCTCTGGGATGTCGACCTTCTCGTGGTCTTCGCCCTTGCCGAACTCGATGGCGCCGGGCGGTGCGCCGAACGGGGTTGCCCACACCGCGCCGGCTATCATACAGGCGTTGAAGTAAAATCCGGCCGACCGGTCGTTGACGACGCGCAGCTCCAGGTCGCCGGCGGCCGTGACGCGGCATTGAATGTTGAAGTCCGTGATGGCCATGACGCCGGAGCCGATTGCCGAGCCGTCGGCGGCGATGGCCCCGTAGGCCAGGTCGATCCATTGGCTATCGTCGCCCGACCACGTTGCGATCACGTTGCCGAAGGCGCTGAGGCGCGTCTGGGTGTTGCCGGGGTGGTCGCCTTCCAGGCCGTTATCGGAGCACAACCGCACATCCAGGCCGATCTGGACCAGCGAGTTCAGGCAGCCGGCAACGCTGTAGAACGCCCCGGTCGTCTCGTTGTAGCCCGCGTAGTGGGCGCAGAAGGCGGCGACTTTCTGCCGGCCTTCCGTGCCGCTTACGTCGATGAAGCGGCAGACCTCGCCGCCAAGTGCGCGGACTTCCCGGAATCGCACCTTCTGTTCAGCCTGGCCGATGGGGTTCAGCGCGTAATCGGTCGCCTCGGCCTCGACCAGGCCCGGCGGGCCCTCGGCGGCCGTCCACTGCTTTTCCTTCGGGTCCCACCACAGCTCGGTGATCGTGTAGGCGCCGCCGCCGTCGTTGGCGTCGATCCGCGCCATGCCCTGCCGCAACATGTCCGCATGTGCGATCGGCTCGTCACGCAGTCCCGTCGGCTGCGGGGCCGGCGAAAACAATCCGGTTTCCATCATGCCAGTCACTCCTGGTTCCCGATTCCGCCGGGATGGGCTGATAGGTCTTATGGGACCTACAGGACCTATCCCGGCGCGCCGGGACTAACGGTTCCCGGCTACTGGCTA
>CAYOBS010000304.1:2396-4499 GCA_964402305.1 uncultured Planctomycetaceae bacterium
CGGCGTGTCCAGCAGCAGTTCGGTCTTGCAGATTTCCGGCCCGAAGTTCCAGTTCACGCCCACCACGACGGGCGCACGGGTGCCGTTGCTTCCGGAGACGGTGAGGTCGATCCGTCGGCCACGGGTGCCTGGGATGACGTCGCCGGGCACATAGCTCATCGTGATCTGCCTCAGCACGATCGAGCCGTGGCCGGTCTCGTCTTGCATGGCGGCGCGGATCTCGCGTGCGTAGGCGGCGGCTTCGGCTGCATCGTCGCGGGTGTCGTGGCGGTCGTCGTCCAGGCCGTACGGGTCGCCGCCGGCCGGCACATCGAACCGGCGGAACCGCTCGCCGGCACGGATGACCTTCTGCGCGACAATCGGCCAGGAGCTGCCCGCCTGCCGGGCGGCGCGCCCGAAGACGGCCTGGTCGCACTCGATCGAGCCGACGAGCTTCATCGCCAAGGCCGGACTCTCGCCCCGCAGGGCGTTATTCAGAAGTGTGAGGTAGCCGTGGGCGCCGTACTTCTCGAAGAGCGTCTGATCGCCGCCGGTGATGTTGCGTGCCTGCTCGCAGGCGTAAGGATACCACCGCCACAGCGGGTTGACCGGCAGGGTAAAGCCCGCGCGGTCCGTCCAGATCACCGCCGGCACCTGGATCCACGACTTGTCATCACCGGCGACGCCGAGCAGGACCTGCGGCGGAAAGTTGCGGACCATCGCGGCCGGATCGTCGCGAAGGAGCGTCGGCCCGACAGGGCGCGGGCGGCGGACGTATCGGCCGTCGGGCGTCAGCCCCAAGCCCGACAGGTCGCCCATGCGTCCCGTTACACCCAGCAGGCAGCCGTCCTCGTTCCATGCGAAGCTGCGGAATGCGTGGCGGCTGTGGACGGCGCTGGCGGCGCCGTAGGTGTAGCGCTCATCGAAGGCCGCGACGGTGAAACTGCCCGATGCGGTCCACTGGAGCGGGTCGACGACGCCGTCGGTGGCCCAGTCGGACAGGTCGTGCTCGTCGGCGTCCCACACGGGGCAGAGGTCGCCGCCGGCGCCGCTGAAGATCAGCGATACCTGCCTGCGAACCGGCGAGCCGAGGACCGTCACGTCGTTGAAGACGTCGTGATTGTCGCGGGTGAACTCGATCCGCTGGACCTCGGCCCGCTGGCCGTCGGAGTCGGCGGCTCGCACGGCCGGGCCATTGATGGGCGCCATGAAAGGCCGGCGGACGCGAGAGCCGCTCAGGCTGCCGCGCAGCTTGAAGACCCGTAGAGCGTGCCGGCCTCGGGAGTCGGCCCACGGCTCGATGCAGTATCCGTAGCCGATGGGTTCGAGCACGGCGGCGATCGCCTCAAGGATGCTCAGGCCCTCGACGGCGACCTCGCCCATCACGCAGCCGGCCAGCTCCGACGGCAGCATGCCCAGCGAGGCCGGCGACAGGACGGCGTAGTCGTCGACCATCTCGGCCATTGAACGGACGGCCGAGGCGGGGTCCCAGCACTCGGCGCGGTACGTCCGGCCGGCAGCGCGGACGCACCGGCCTGGGGCATCGAAGACTCTCGAAGCCGCCCCCGCGCCCAGTGCTCGCGTGTCGAGCCGCCAGGCCGCGGCGCCGGATGCGACGGGCGCGGAGTTGGGCAAGCCGCCCGCGTTGAACACGGCCGGGATGTGGCTGCGGAATGTGCTTGGCCGCCGAAGCTCGGCCGGGTCGAACGAGCCGGCAACAAGGGCGTCGGCCACGGACTGTGCGGCGTGCCACTGGCCCGACACCACCTTGCCTCGCAGCAGCGCCTCGGGTCCGTACGCGACTACCTCGCAGATCTCGCCGTCGTCGCGGGCGTCCACGAGCAGCCGGCCCCGGCCGACGTATCCGCGGAACCACTCGCGCAGGGCGACGCCGTAGGGGCCGGCGTTCTGGACCTCGACAAGCCGGACGCAGACGCCGCCAGCCAGCAGGCTCTCATCGGCGCGGTCGCGCAGGGCTTTGCCAGGACCGCTGCCGAGCACGCGGCGAAGCGTAAGCATGCTGGGCCGGCCGTTGATGCCCCACGTCAGCCGCACGGGAACCCAATGCTCGACGAAGGTCTCGGCAAGCCAATCGGCATTGCCTGGGCTGTCCGATTGCGGCGC
>CAYOBS010000305.1:0-4492 GCA_964402305.1 uncultured Planctomycetaceae bacterium
GGGAAAAGGCCGACCGCTCAGGCTTGGCCCCAGTTCTCAACGTGCAGATCAGGCACGCGGGAGAACTCCCGTTGGTTGTTGGTCACCAGCGTGAGTTTCTCAGCCAGCGCATGTGCGGCAATCAGCGTGTCGAGCGGACCGATAGGTCGGCCCGCCCGTTCCAGATCAGCGCGCAGCTTGCCGTAGCCGGCAGCCGCACGCTCGTCAAATGGCAGCACCTCCAGCGGCGCGACGAAGTGAACCAGGGCAATCAGATTTTGCTCAGGATCGCGGCTCTTGGCCACGCCGTACTGGAGCTCCGCCAGCGTAATCGACGAAATTGCCACACTGCCGACCTTCCGCCTGCGCAAATGGGCCAGTATTGCGGGCGACTTGCCGCGGATCATCTCTATGCAGATGTCCGTGTCGAGCAGGTAGTGGATCATATGGCCTCGCGCTGCTCGGCCTCGGCCGGCTGGCCGCGGTCGGCCAGGAAATCCTCAGTGAAGTGGCGGATGCCGGTCTCAAGCACATCCCATCCCTTCTTCCTGGGATAGAGAATGACCAACTCGCCCACACGAGTGATGCAGACCTCGTCGGCGTCGAAGCGGTACTCCTTGGGCAGCCGCACCGCCTGGCTGCGCCCCGTAACAAAGACCTTTGCCATGTCCATCGTCTTGACTCCATTAGGTAGATACCATGATATCTATCGACCGGCCCGCCGTCAACCTTGATTTTGCACAGGCACGATTGCGGGTTTTGACATTGCGGCAGGGATTCAGGGATTCAGAAACAGACAAAAACCGAGCAATGATGAACGCGGATAAACGTGGATAAGAAAGGAAGCCTTCTATCTGTGTTCATCCCGACCGTGGGTCCGCGTTCATCATTGTTTATCTCTCGCTGTTTCCCCTGCATCCCCTGCATCCCTGCTGGAAACGTCGTGCTGCCGCCCGGCGATTCTGTCCAGCATGGCCTGGCGGGCGAGGCCGTGCAGGATGCGGGGCATTCGGCACATCAGGTGCAAGGCGGTGCGGTGCTTGTCAAGCTCGCCGGCGGCGGGGTCGATCAGTGTCCTGGCCTCGGCGAGCAGGCTGTGGGCTTCTTCGAGCCGCCGGGTTATCAGCGGCAGGTTTGCCGCCACGGAGGCCTCGTCGAGCTGGAGCAGGTCCATCGTGGGGGTCAGTCGGGCAAGCTCGGCCGGCAGTTCGGAGATAAACACATAAAAGATAACCTGCCAGCAGTCGGCGCACTCGGCCAGCAGGGGCTCGCACAGCCAGGACCAGCAGTACGTGGGCCTGCCCGCCTTGAGCACGCATCCGGCTGGGCCCTGGGCGGCGCAACCGTTGCGGCTTTGCCAGTCGTCGGGCCACCATTTGCCGTGCGCCCTCATGCTGACGTTCCGCAGCCACCAGCTTTCGATGGTCAGCGAGGAGTGGTTCGCGCGGCAGCACTTTCCGCCGCAGGCGATGCAGGCGCCGGCAAACTTGGCCAGGCACAGCATGTCGATCTGGCGCTCCAGTTCGACGTGGCGGTCAAGGGCGGCTTGGATGTCCATTACCCGTGCCTCTGTCTGTAAGGCCAAAGTTTTTTTAACGCGGAGCACACGGAGGAAAAAGGGGCTTCGTTCTTCTCTGCGCTCTCAGCGTGCTCTGCGTTGAATCTCTCTTTACTTGTACTTCGGCAGCATGTTGCCGTGGGCCTGGATCAGGTCGTCGCAGAGGTTGCGGATCTGGTCTATGGTCAACTCGGCGCCCGTGTGGGGGTCCAGCATGGCGGCCTGGTAGATGTGGTCCTTGCGCCGCGTCAGGGCCGCCTCGACCGTCAGCAACTGGACGTTGACGTTCGTGCGGTTCAAGGCCGCGCACTGCTCGGGCAGGTCGCCGACGCGCACGGGCTGGACTCCGTTGCGGTCGACCATGCACGGCACCTCGACGCACGCCTTTGCCGGCAGGTTGGTGATGATGCCCGCGTTGAGCACGCTGCCGCCGATGCTGTAGGGCGTGTCGGTCTCCATGGCGTTCATAATGTACGCGCCGTACTCGCCGGATATCTTGTGCTCGAGCCGCGGGTTTTCCGTAAGCTCCTTGGACCGTTTGAGCCAGTCGGCGATCTGCGAGATGCACCGCCGGGGGTATTCATCCAGCGGGATCCTGAACTCCTCGATCAGATCGGGGTGAGTGGACTTGATGAACCACGGGCAGTATTCGGCGTTGTGCTCGCTGGACTCGGTGATGTAGTAGCCGAACTGCCGCATAAGCTCGAAGCGGACCATGTCCCGACCCTTGATGGTCAGGTCCTTGCGGGCATCGCGGACCATCTTGGCGGCGCGCTTCTTGATCTGGGGGTAGAGGTCCTTGCCGCCGTCGGTGATCTCCAGCAGCCAGGCCTGGTGGTTGATGCCCGCGATCTTCCACTGGAGCTTCTTGACCTGATCCTTCATGCCGACGAGCCACAGCAGGCCTTCGGCGCAGCCCTGGACGCTGTGGCACAGGCCGACCGTCTTGACGCCGCTGCCCAGCAGCATGGCGCCGGTGATCATCGCCATCGGGTTGACGTAGTTCAGGAACCACGCGTCGGGGCACACCGCCTCCATGTCGCGGGCGAAGTCCAGGCAGATGGGGATCGTCCGCAGTGCCCGGAAGATGCCGCCAATCCCCAGCGTGTCGGCGATCGTCTGGCGCAGGCCGTACTTCCGTGGAATCTCGAAGTCGATGACCGTGCTCGGCTCGTACCCGCCGACCTGTATGGCGTTGACGACGTAATCGGAGCCGCCAAGGGCGGCCTTGCGGCTGGCGACGCCGCAGTGGGTGGTGATCTTCGCCCGGCCGGCGTTTATGTTGCGGTTGAGCACGTCAAGCATCTGCCTGGATTCCCGCAGACGCTTGGGGTCGATGTCGTACAGGGCGATGTGTGAGTCTTGAAGGGATTCGACGCACATGGCGTCGCCCAGCACCGCCTTGGCGAAGATGCAACTGCCGGCGCCCATGAAGGTGATCTTGGCCATGATCTCTCTCTCGCTTTCCGTGGAGCCGCTTCTCGCTTCGGCTCCGGTTCATACCTGCTGTCCTTCGGCTGGCAATGCCGTCAGGCAGGAACAGGAAAGGTAGCAGAATCCGGCGGGGGTGCAAGTGGCTGGTGAATATTGAGCATGGTCTTGATCGTCAGGCCTGTGCGAGACCAGAGTATTCCGGTCTCGCACACGCGAGGCCTTGCAGCCACAGGTCCCATAGGTCCCATAGGTCTCATGGGACCCATAAGCCAGCCCCGCACGTACGTGGGCGCGCACGGGAAACGGCACATGAAACATCCGAACCCATACGACCGCAGCGAGATCACAGCCGATCCACGATCAGGATGGTCTCATCGTCATGTTGGCGAGAGCCCCGGCGGAAGTCGTCCACGGCGCTGAACACGGCCCCCGCGCAGGCGTGGCAGGGCGCCTGGGCGTAATTTTTGAGGACATTTTCGAGCCGGTCCGCGCCGAATAGGCGGTCCTTTTGGTCGGCGGCGTTGGTCACGCCGTCGCTGCACAGCGTCAGCCGCTGGCCAGGTATGAAGGTGTGGCAGCCTTCTTCGGGCTCGAAGTCCCGAACGCCCAGCATCGTGCCCTGTGGCCCCAGGCGCAGGGCCACGCCGGACCGGCGGTCGGTAAGCACCGGCAGCGGCAGGCCGTCGTTGACGAAGAACGCGGCCCCCGTGGGCGTGTCCAGGACCACGTAGAACAGCGAGCAGTTCATGGCCGTGCCCAGGCGGTCGCCGAGGTCCAGCAGCATCTCGTTGACCAGCCGCACTATCGCCGAGGGTCTGCTGCACTCGGCGGGGCGGCGGCGGAGCAGGCCCATGATCCTCGCCATCAGCAGCGAGGCCCGCACGCCGTGGCTGCCGACGTCGCCGACGGCGAAGGCCACCTGGTCGGAGTTAATGCGCATGAAGTCGCAGAAGTCGCCGCCGACCCGCCCGCACATCCGGTTAAGGGCGGCGGCCCGATAGTTGGGTGCGTCAATATGCCAATCCGAGGGCATCAGGGCCGCCTGAAGCTCCGCGGCCAGTGCCAGGTCCAACTCGGACTCGCTGTCGGCGTCGGAGGCAGGCTCGCAGTCATGCGGCATGTTATATGGTATCTGAATCACGGCTTCTTGCTGTTCCTTGCGGTGGGGCTGCGCGCGGCCCCGGGGCGCCATGACTCTTGCCGAGCCCTCGCGCCGGACCCTGGCGCCGATCCCGGCGCCTGCACACGCCATGGTGACATTTCATCATAGGCGGCGCGGGCCCGGCGGCAGCGGCCCGGCGAGCCGTTTTCGCCTTTTTTTTTCTCACATGTCCGGCCAAGGTAGCGCGTTTGGTGCCATCGGTTGCGAAGGAGTCCATCCTCTATAGGACTTATAGGACCCATGGGACCTATAGTCGCCGCCTCACGCCCCCGCGCGCTTGGCCGGCGGGTGGACAATCCGCCCGGCTTCGCCTCTCCCGGCGCGCCGGGATGGCAGGCAATCCGCAATCCGCAATGAGC
>CAYOBS010000306.1:0-4468 GCA_964402305.1 uncultured Planctomycetaceae bacterium
GGCGCCGTAGGTGGTGAACCCGCCGGTGCTGTCGCCGTGGCGGCGAAGGTCCGGTAGAACCACGTCGAAGCCGCGCCGCGCCAGCAGCTCGCCCAGGCGGAAGAACCGGCCCTTGGAGTCCCACAGGCCGTGAATGATCAGCACCGTGCCGGGTGCATTGTCCGGGGCGGCGGCCGGCGTGGCACGGGCATCTTGCCCGTGAGTCGCAGGGCCGTCTCGGCCCTGCAAACATGGGCATTCGACACGGGCGGGCCGCCCGTGCGACTCATGGGCGGGACGCCCATGCCACTGGTGGCGCCCTCGGATCAGCCAGACATCCAGTTCCACGCCATCGGCGGGGGAGAAGCGCAGGTGCTTGTCGATTCTCCGGGCCGCCAGGAGCTTGTCGGCCGAGCCGAGCATGGCAAGGCGCAGCCGGCCCGGCAGCCGGCTTTGGCGTAGCAGCCGGCGGGCGTAGAAATCCAGGTTGCGATAGCCCCGAGGCGCAGGCGCCGTGCCGCGGCCGCTGGTTGCGTTGGTGGGGCAAGTCTTGTCGTCGGCATTTGGCATACTAGTGATTCAAAGCTGATGAACATTCTGCCACATGTAAAATCCGAATCTCGAATCTCGAAATCCGAAACAAATTCAAAGCACCAAATTCAAAACAATGGTCCCAGGTCCCAAGGGCGGCGCGAAGACTTCTCGGGAGAATTATGTCGGGCGTCCGCGTTTGAAGCATTTGAATTTCGGGTTTGTTTCGGATTTCGAGATTCGAGATTCGGGCTTTTGAATTTATGACAATTCACAGTCTCGTCGACACGCTCCCCTACGTCCTGTGGAACTGCTTTTCGAGGTCCTTGAGGGTCAGTCGCAGCGTGGTGGGCCGGCCGTGGGGGCAGGCGGAGGCCTTCTCGGCCGTCCGGGCCCGCTCCAGGAGCGAGTCGATCTCCTGTGCCGTCAGCGGGTCGCCGGCCTTGACGGCGGCCTTGCAGCTCATCATGGCAAGCGCGTCCTCGATCAGTCGTTCGCTGTCGAGGGTTTCATCCTCGGCCAGGCGGTCGAGCATCTCGCGGAGGAACTCAGCCGCATTTACGCCGCGTGCGGCCAGGAGGCTGGGAAACTGCTGTACGGCCATCGTGTTCGGGCCGAACTGGGAGACCTCTATTCCCAGCCGCGCCAGCAGGTCGGCGTGCTGTTCCAGCCTGTCGGCCTCGGCGGCGCTGACGGGCAGCGTCGCGGGGATGAGCATTCGCTGGCCGGCGAGTTTGCCATCGGCCAGGCGCGCGCGAAGCTCGTTGTAGAGGATCCGCTCGTGCAGGGCGTGCTGGTCGACGATCTCTATTCCGTCGGGCGTCTGGATGACGAGATAGCTGTTGTGTACCTGCATGACCGCGGGGCTTGCGGAGCGGGTCCCGGCGCGCCGGGATCGGGCGGGGCTTTCGGCGGCAGGCGGCGCCTCGGCCAAGGCGTCGCCGTGGCCGTCGGGGGCGGCCTGGGGCTGCCCGTGGTTTTCGTGGCGGGCATCATATTCCCACGGCGCCGCAACCTCCGGGCGCCGCGGTGGGGCGGTGGCGGCGTGGTATTGTCCGGCCTGGCTCGCCGGGGGCCAGGTGCGCGGCTGCTGGTCGGGGAAGTCGAGTCCGGGCTGGGGCTGTTGAGTGGACTTGAAGAAATCCGCCAGGGCATCCCGCAGGGATGCTCGGCGCTGTTCGGCGACTTGTTCGGGCCCTTCGTAGCCAGGCTCGTTGTCGATGCCGTTGCCGGCCTGGCCGGGCCCGCCCGCCGCCGCGGGCGCCGGCGCCACGGCGGCGATCTTCGCGCCGGGATTCAGCTCCGCGCGGGCGAGCGTCTCTTTCAATGCTGCCAGCAGTTCGCCGTGGACGGCCTGGCTGTCCTGGAAGCGGACCTCGATCTTGGTCGGGTGGACGTTGACGTCCACTTCCGCGGGCGGCACCTGGATGAACATCATGGCCACCGGCCAGCGGGCCGGGTCGATCCGCCCGCGGAACGCCTCGCGCAGGCCGTGGCTCAGCAGCCGGTCGCGGATGTACCGCCCATTGAGGAAGAAGTACTGCCATTTGCTCGTCGCCCTTGCCCCGGCCGGGGGGGCGACCAGCCCCGCGACGGAAATCCTCCCGCCGCCGCGCCGGACTATCGGCAGCAGGCCCTCGCCCAGTTCCTGCCCGAAAAGGTCCGCCGCCCGCTGGGCCGTGTTGAGCGCGGCGGGGAGGTTCTTCATTTCCCGCCCGTTGTGCTTGAGCGTGAACGCCACCCGCGGATGAGGCAGCGCCAGGCGAGTGAGCTGCTCGACGATGTGCCCGATCTCCGTCGTGGCCGTGCGCATGAACTTTCGTCGCGCCGGCGTGTTGAAGAACAGGTCGCGGACGGTGATGGTGGTTCCCGGCGCGGCCGGGCATGGGCGGACCTGCCCGACGGTCTCGCCGGACGCCTCGATCTCGCAGCCGCCGGGATCGTCGGCCCGTCGCGTCTGGATGCGGGCGTGCGAGATCGACGCGACGGACGCCAGGGCCTCGCCGCGAAAGCCCAGCGTGGCGATTGCGAACAGGTCGTCCTCGCCCGCCAGCTTGCTCGTGGCGTGCGGATGGAACGTCAGGGCCAGGTCCTCCGGGCCCATGCCGCAGCCGTTGTCGGTTACCTGGATCAGCCTCCGCCCGCCGTCCTCGATGACGATGTCGATACGGCTGGCGCCGGCGTCGATGGAGTTCTCGACGAGCTCCTTGACCACGCTGGCCGGGCGCTCGATCACCTCGCCCGCGGCGATCTTGTTGACCAGATGTATCGGAAGGACCTTGATTGGCATTTTGGTATTCCGAGGCGCCTCAGGCCGAGTCTGAAGCATAGGTCTTATAGGACCTATAGGACTTATGGCCCTGGCGCCTAATCCTTCAGCCCGTATTCCTTGATCTTGCGATACAAGGTGCGTTCGCCGATTCCGAGGATATTGGCGGCCTGCTCGCGGTTGCCGTCGACCATTCTCAGGGTGTTGCGGATAAGTTCCTTCTCGGCCTCTTCGAGGCTTATGCCGGCCAGGTGGCCTAGCTGGGCATTGGCGAGCTGTTCGGGGCCCTTGTAGATGTCGGGCGGGAGGTCGTCGACGGCGATCTTGTCGCCGGAGGCGAGCACGACCATGTTCTCGACGACGTTGCGGAGTTGGCGGATGTTGCCAGGCCAGGGGTACGCCATCAGCACACGGCGGGCGTCGGCGGTGACGCCTTGGACCTTGGCGCCGTGGCCGGTGTTGGTCTGCCTGATGAAGTGGTCGATCAGCAGGGGGATGTCCTCGCGCCTTTCGCGGAGCGGGGGAACCTCAAGCGTCACGCCCTTGATGCGGAAGTAGAGGTCCTCGCGGAACTGCTTGTCGCGGACGCGTTCGGACAGGCCGGTGTTGGTGGCGCTGAGCACGCGGACGTTGACGCGCACGGGGTCGTTGGACCCGACGCGGACCACCTCGCCGTTTTCCAGCACTCGCAGGAGCTTGGCCTGCATCGCAAGCGGCATGTCGCCGACCTCGTCGAGGAACAGTGTTCCACCGTCGGCGTACTCGAACCGCCCGGGCCTGTCCGCCGCGGCGCCGGTGAACGCGCCCTTGACGTGCCCGAACAGCTCATCCTCAAGCAAAGTCTCGCTGAGCCCGGCGCAGTTGATGGCCACGAACTTCCTGTCGGAGCGGCTGGAGTTCTGGTGGATCGCCTCGGCCAGCAGGTCCTTGCCCGTGCCGGACTCGCCCAGGAGCAGCACCGGCAGGTCCGTCGGCGCGATCCGCCTGACCGTGTCGAGGATCTTGAGTATCCTGGGCGAATGGCCCACGATGTTCTCGAAGCCGTAGAGTTCGTCCACCCGCTGCCGCAGCTCGATGATGGTGCGCCGCTGGGCCGTCAGCTCGGCCGCCCTGCTGACGACGACGCGAAACTCGTCGAGGTCCAGCGGCTTCTCGACGTAGTCGAACGCCCCCTGCTGGAGGGCCCGGCGGCACGTCTCGACCGACGAGTGCGCGGTGATAAGGATGACCTTCGTTCCCGGCGCGTACTCGACGGCCGCGGCGAGCACCTTCAGGCCCCCCTCGGTCTCGTTGCCCAGAACCAGGTCGGTGACGATGATGTCGAACCGCTGGGCCCCGATGCGGGCAAGGGCCGTGGGAAGGTCGTTGACCACGGAGCATGCATGGCCCATCCGCGAGAGGCCCTCCTCGATGGCCTCGGCGTGGGCCTCCTCGTCCTCGACGATAAGTATGTCGGCCACCGCGGGCTCGGTTCTGTCAAACGGGATCGGAGTCATAGATCAATAACCGTAGCGTACGGGGCGTCGGCTGTCAATTCGGCGGCGACAAAGCAGCAGCAAAGCAGCAGGGATCTTCCTGCCGCAGCCTTGGCCAAGGCAGGTGCATGGAATACAGGGGAAAAAGAGAAACAAAAAGACACTGTAGCATCATTATTGCGATTATCCTGTCCCGGTGCGTGCCCGGTGAAGC
>CAYOBS010000307.1:0-4409 GCA_964402305.1 uncultured Planctomycetaceae bacterium
AGGGGACTGGCTCCGAAGTCCCGACGAACGTCGGGACTTCTCGCCGCGCAGCCCGCAGGGTCCCTTCGGGAGTGCCCTGTCCCCGCAGTTCGACCATTATGCGTGCGCCAACAGCGGGGACAGGCATCCCGCCGGGAAGCCAGTCCCCTGCTGCCCGTGGCGCTGCCAAACAGAGGCGTCACTGTAGCCACCAGAAAGAAACTGCCTATGAGCCGCGTAAGTTCCTGAATTGACAACCACTTAACCCGCGCCAGGCGATTGGGTTTTGTTGGAACATCCGTTATAGGCCAGCACTTGGGCAGCCTTGTCACCACTTGGTAGTAGTTGCTGTTGGGCTTTATAAGCTTTTCGCAGGTCTTGGGCCCCAACGATGTTGAAGTCGTGGCGAAATCGTTCGTGACAAGTTCCACTGCCCCGGGCTATTCCACCAGGACCAGGCCGAAGTAATGCTCTGGATCGCCGCGGGTGCGGACCACGTCGATCGTAAAGCCGTGCTTGCGGACCGTGGCGAAGACATCGATCCCGCAGGCCTCCATGGCCGGGCGGGCCCGGTCGGCGGTCTGGACGGTCGAAGGATTGATCACCTTGGCGGCCAGGGCGCCGGCTTGCCGCGCTGCCTTGACCAAGGCCTGATGCGATGACCTTCCGCGGCGTCTGGGCGCGCCTCTGGGTATTTTGCCCGACATGGGACCAGTCCTATTCTTATTTGCCAATCGCTCAACCCCACACTTTCCACGACATCACGGCCACATCTTCCCGCATATAAGACGTCTGGCCACCGTAGACCAGTGCAGCCGGCTGGTCCTTCCGGCCGGTCAGTTTCTTCCAATACCGAATGCCGTCCAGGAAATCCGATCCGAACGTCTCGCCCGACTTGGCCTCTACCGGGACCGACCCGTCGCTGCGTTCAATCACAAGGTCTATCTCATGGTCGCTGGAGTCCCGCCAGAAATACACATCCGGCTCCAGGCCGCGGTGGACATAATTCTTGACGATCTCCGAGACGACCCACGACTCGAACACAGCCCCCCTGGAGGCATGGAGACGAAGATCCTCCGGGCTGCGGATTCGCAACAAGTAGCACAGCAGGCCACTGTCCAGGAAGTACAGCTTGGGCGACTTGACCAGCCGCTTGTTGAAGTTCTTGTGGTGCGGCCGAAGCAGGTAGACCAAGAAGCTGGCCTCCAGCACCGACAACCACCGCCGGGCGGTCGTGTGGCTGACGCCGGCGTCGGCAGCCAGGGAAGACAGCTTGAGGAGCTGGCTGCACCGTCCCGCACACAGCCGGAGGAAGCGGCCGAAGGTCTCCAGGTCGCCGATGTTGAGGATATCACGCACATCCCTCTCGATGTAGGCCTGATAATAGTTCCGCAGCCAGTCCTGTGGGTCCAGGTGCTTGTCGAAGATGCGCGGGTAGCCGCCGGTGAAGAGGGTCTCGAACAGATTCCTCGCAGGCGTCGGGCCATTTGTCTTATGCGCGGCCTTGCCCAAGTTGGCCAGGTCAGCCATTGGCTGGCGGGCCAGTTCGGCCCGCGAGAAGGGCAGAAGGTGAAGTGTGGCGCACCGGCCGGCGAGGGTCTGGCTGATATGATGCAGCAGAAGGAAGTTCTGCGAGCCAGTCAGGATAAACTGGCCGGCCTCCTGACGGTCGTCCGCAATGCCCTGGATGTAAGAGAACAGGTCCGGCGCCCGCTGGACCTCATCCAGGATGACCTTGCCGGCAAACTGCTCCAGGAAGCCCCTGGGGTCCTCCAGGGCGAACGTCCGCTGTTCCGGGGTTTCCAGCGAGATGTACTGGTGGCGAGGGAAGGCTTCTCGGACCAACGTGGTCTTTCCCGATTGCCTTGGGCCTGTCAGGGAAACCACCGAGTATTGTCGGGCGGCCTTGATTAGCGTGGGTTTCAAGTGCCTGGGTATCATCATGAAGTCCTTTGTCGCAGTTTGAACATTTGATATTCAAAATGCAAGCACAAAGTAATTTTCCTCCAGGCCAGGTCGTCGGTCCAAAGGGACCAAAGGGACGGCTGACATCCGGGTCGGGACTCCGACGAGCTGCTCTGGCCGGGCGGAATCCTCTGACTGTCGGGTAGGAGATCCCGACGGTAGTGGCCATGTCAGGTGCTAACCGCCAGCACGTCCAGCCCGATGGGATCCAGCCGGCCCTTGCGCAGCTTGGCTGCAATGCCCATGCTCACGCTGGTCATCAATGGTTCATCAGGCGCCTCGTGCCTGGCTGAGTCACCGCTCCACCATGGTCCGGCCAGTGCAAGAACGTCCGCAACCATTGGGCCTGCCCCGCCAGGGCTCAGCAGAGGCGATGGGAATGTCGGCAAAGGCCCGACGCGGACAGCGACCGGAGTCGGCGGCCGCTCCGCGTAAGATGGCCGCGCGATGGATGACATGGTAGCCAGACGCCGCGCTCCTGAATGGGCAAGGGCATCCAACATTCCCGCGGTGGCCTGGAGGGTGAATGATGCAGCAGGCAGCCCCACGGGCAAGCCAACGATCGTGACCGCGGCCGCCGCAGCCGGCTCGTCCACTGATGGTGCGCTTGGTTCGGGTTCAGCTACCGCGACCGTCGGCACCGCGACGATATCGGGCGCGCCGCCGGTCATCGCGGATATCTCCGATGCGGGTCGTGCTGCCTGCTGGGGCAAGGACAGCGGTTCAACAACCGGGGCCTGTTTGGCGTTAGAAGCAGCCATTTCAGGCTGGGCCGCTTCAGTCGCATCCACGGCCAGGTGAATGTCCACGGCTTGGCCAGTTTCGGCGCCTCGCTCCGCCGCTGCGTTGTTCGCGGCGGCCGGTGGGGCCTCGACTACCGAGACGGACCTTCCGAAGTTAGCCATCAACAACAACAGGTCGGCGAAGTTGGTCTTGCCGTCGCGGTTGAAGTCGCCCATTTCCCAAGTCGCGCCGCCGGCCGAGCCGAAGTTCTGCTTGAGCGCGATGTAGTCGGCCGCGTCGACCACGCCGTCGCAGTTGGCGTCGCCCTGCCAGGTCACGGCGAAGTACGAGACGTAATTGCCGCCCTCGTTGCCGTCGCCGTCGCCGTCGAGCCTCAGGCCGGCGACGTCGCGGATGCTCCGCCCCGGCTCGCCGTAGACCGTCAGGCGATACGGCCCGGCAGGAAGGACTCCGTCCGCGACGGTCAGCGTCACGTCCAGGAGGCCGTTGTAGCTTGGGACCAGGGCGCAGGCGACGTCGTCCGCGGTGTCGTACAGGTTGTCCGGGCCTGGTGCGACCAGCTCGTAGTTGGCGGCCGCGCCGGCGTCGATGGCGTCGATTTTCTCGCTGAACCGCGGGACGATCCGGTCAAGCGGAGCGACGAAACCCGACATGCCGACGCCGGCCGGGGTAATGCCCGTGATGGCCGGCGGCGTGATGTCGTTGCTCGAGCCCTGGAACTCGTAGGCGCCGATGTCAACATAGCCCGGTGCAAGGGAGAACTCCACGGAGTGAGCGTTCGTAAGCGCCGCCTGGCCGTCGTGCCGCGAGAGCACGTAGGCCCACGTGTTGCCCATGGAGATGCCCACGGTCGGCGTCAGGCCGGCGTTGCCCGGGCCGTAGTCGAACCTGATCCGCCCGTCGCTGAAGAGCGTGACGGACACGTTGACGTCGGAGCCGTCGGCCTCGTTTGTGGCGTCCCAGCGAACCGTCACCTGGTTCGGCGCCGAGGAATCCACGAAGATGTCGTCGCCGGTGTCGTACGTCCGAAGGTTGTCCCATAGCGGGGCCACGCGGCAGGCTCCGGCGAGCTTCTCGGGGCTGTTGTCGCCATCCCAGGCATAGCCGCCCGAGCCGAACTGGAGGAAGCCCTCCGAGGAAACGTACACGCTTGAATACGGGCCGCCATAGAACGGGAACGTGAACGGCAGAGCGAGCTCCCAATACGTGCTGTTGCCGCGCCAGTTCCTGGCCGTGCCGCCGGCGACGAACAGGCTGTCGCCCAAGTCTGCCTCGAAGTATTCCGGCGAACCGGTATTGGTGACCCCGGGGTCATCCAGACGCCCAGAGCCCTCGATGTCCGTGCGCGGGGCGGACCAACTGTACCCCCGGTCCGTCGCCAGGGAGTTTCGGACACGGTGGAAGTTGTCGTCCGGCCCGCCGTCATACCCTCCGCCCATGGTCGTGTAGCCCAGCACGTTGTCGGCACCGTCCATGTCGGCGAAGCCGGGGTCGCCGGCCACGCTGTTGGTGTCCCGCGAGCTGGCTGCCTGCCAGTCGCCAAGGGAGTCGCAGAACGCCCCGCCCCAGTAGCCCGCATTAGCGTTCGGGTCAGTGCCCTGGTGCAGCAGGTTGTAGTCGCTGACAAAGCCTGTCTGGCTGTCGGCGTCCACGTAGATGTCGTAACCCGCCTCCACCCATAGGATGTTGTTCCGCAGCGTCACGTCGCGGCTGCCGCTCTG
>CAYOBS010000308.1:0-4397 GCA_964402305.1 uncultured Planctomycetaceae bacterium
CTTCGACGCCTTCGGGGCAGGCGAGTTGGACATACTTCTTGGCACACAGATGGTCGGCAAGGGGCTGGACTTTCCGCGGGTGTCGCTGGTGGGGATTATCTCGGCCGATACATCCTTGATAATACCGGACTTCCGCGCATCGGAACGGACGTTTCAGCTTATCGTTCAGGTCGCCGGCCGGGCTGGAAGGGCCGAGATGCCGGGCCAGGTGGTCGTCCAGACGCTGCACGCCGACGAGCCGGCCATCCGGTTCGCCACAACACACGACTATAAAGGCTTTGCCGCCTGGGAGTTGCCGCTGAGGAAGGATGCCGGCCTGCCGCCGTACGCCAGGCTCGTGCGTTTCATCATCCGCCACGAGAAAGTGGACCGTGCCTCGGCCGCCGCCGACGCCTTGGCCGCGGCCCTGCGGCCCTATCTGCCGCCGGAGGTGGTATTCTGGGGGCCTGACCCGGCCGCCATCAAGCGGATACGCAACAAGTTCCGTTTCCAGATCCTCCTGATTGCCCCGAAGCCCGGCGTAATCCAGGCAGCCCTGGCAGGGCGGATGGAGCGCATCGTCCACGACATCCCCGCCGAGGTCCTCGCCGATGCCGATCCGGTCAGTCTGGCTTAGGCGGAGGTTCGTTGGCGGTGCAGCAATAGGTCCTATGAGGCCTATGGGACCTATACTATAGGACCTATAAGACCCATACGACCCATAGGCCCTGCAAGCCCAGCCCCCCAGGACCCATAGCGATGTCTTGTTTTAGGTCTTGACCGCCGGGGCTTGGGCGTGTATAAGTACCGGACTACCCGTGGCGGGAGTCTTTGTGCGCACAGGTTGGCCGGTTTTGACATGGACCAAGAGAACCAAGACGACAGCGGCACTGGGGACCTGGCCGAGCTTCGCAAGGAGATCGACAAGCTGGACCTCCGGCTCGTTGATCTGCTGAACGAGCGAGCGAGGGTCGTGGTGCGCGTCGGTGCGGCCAAGCAGGCCAACGGAACGCCGATCTACGCCCCGGACCGCGAGTCGGCCGTGCTCAAGCGAATCTGCGAAATCAACGGCGGGCCGCTGCCCAACCGGACGCTCCAGGCGATCTACCGCGAGATGATGAGCGGCTCGTTCGCCCTCGAAAGGCCGCTTCGAATCGGCTACCTCGGGCCCCAGGGATCTTTCAGCCACCTGGCCGCCCAGCGGAAGTTCGGCTCGTCGGTCGAGTACAGGCCCCTGGCCGACATCCGCGCGGTCTTCGACGAGGTGGCGCGCCGCCACTGCGACATGGGCATGGTCCCCATTGAAAACTCCAGCGGCGGCGGCGTAATCGACACGCTTGACGGCTTCCTCGAAACGCACATCCACATTTGTGGCGAGGTCGTGCTGGAGATACATCACAACCTCCTGGCAAACTGCACGGCCGATGAAATCAAGGCCGTCGCCAGCAAGCCGGAGATCTTCGCCCAGTGCCGCCAGTGGCTGGCGACGAGCTTGCCGAACATCGAGCAGACCCCAGTCGCCAGTTCCTCGCGAGCGGCGGAGATGGCGGCCCAGCAGAAGGGCCTCGCGGCGATCGGCTCGGACCTTGCGGCTGAGCTTTACGGGCTGAAGGTCATCTTCGAGAACATCGAGGACAACCCCAACAACATGACGCGGTTCCTGGTCATTGCCCGCCAGCCCGCCAAGCGGACGGGCAACGACAAGACGGCCGTGATGTTCTCGACGGCCCACCGTGTCGGCGCGCTTGTTGACGTGCTGAACGTTTTCTCGCGTCACGGGATCAACCTTACGAACATCGATTCTCGCCCGTCGCGGCGGCGGAACTGGGAGTATTTCTTCTTCGTCGATGCCGAGGGGCACTTCGAGGATCCCAACTTCGCCGAAGCCCTGGCCGAGGCACGCCACCATTGCGGTGAATTGCACGTGCTGGGCAGCTTCCCGCGGGCGACAGAGCCAATTTGATTTTTTATTAAAGACAACAGCATCAGGAGTGCCAATGAGCAGGAGACTCTTCATCGCCGGCAACTGGAAGATGAACCTCGACCGCGCCGGCGCCGCGGCGCTGGCCGCGAGCCTTGTCCGGCAGATCGGCCAAGTCGCCGGGGTCGACCTGGCGGTAGCGCCGCCGCTGGTGTACCTCCCCGCCGTGGGCGAGGCCCTGCGGGGAAGCAGGATCGCCCTGGCCGCGCAGAACATGTTCTACGAGGACGACGGCGCGTTCACCGGCGAGGTCTCCGGAGCGATGCTCAAGGACGTCGGCTGCTCGCACGTGATCCTGGGCCACAGCGAGCGGAGGCACGTCATCGGCGAGATGGACGAGGTTGTCAACCGCAAGGTTGTCAAGGCGCTCGGCGACGGGCTGAAGGTGATCCTCTGCGTCGGCGAGTTGCTCGAGCAGCGCGAGGCCGACAGGACAACCGACGTGGTGACCACGCAGGTGAAGGTGGGCCTCGAGGGCGTCTCGGCCGGGGCGATGAGCGACGTGACGATCGCGTACGAGCCGGTCTGGGCGATAGGCACGGGCAAGACCGCCACGCCGGATCAGGCCCAGGAGGTCCACGCGATGATCCGCGGCCTGCTGGGCGGCATGTATGGCCCGGCCGTGGGCGCCGCGACGGTGATCCAGTACGGCGGGTCGGTCAAGCCCTCCAACGCGGCGGAGTTGCTTGGCCGGGCGGACATCGACGGCGCGCTGGTCGGCGGCGCGGCCCTGAAGGCGGCGGACTTTGTGGGAATCGTTCAGGCGGGCATTGGCCTGCGGAAATAAGGCTCAAAGGCAATCGTGCCGTCGTCGCGGCGGGCCTCGCCTCGGAACGGCGCTTTGCGGGAGAATAGGCGAATGAGTTTCTGGCATATATTGTTGGGCGTGTTGTTTCTGGTGATCTGCTTCCTGCTGATCGTTATCGTTCTGCTCCAGAAGGGCAAGGGCGGCGGCCTGGGCGCGGCTTTCGGCGGCGCTGGCTCAAGCGCGTTCGGCACGCGGACGGGCGATGTGTTCACGTGGGTGACGATCGTCCTGACCGGCCTGTTCCTGTTGCTGGCCGTCGCCACGAACCTTTCCTACCGCCCCGAGGCCGGACTGGTCGCCAAGCCGGTATTTTCCCCGCCGCCTGGGCCGATCTCTGACCGCCAGGCCGTGAAGCTGGGTTGCGCCATTGAGGGCGCGACCATCCGCTACACCACCGACGGCACGGACCCCGACGTGAACAGCGCCGTGTACACCAAGCCCCTGGGCGTCAGGCCCGGCGACACCATCAAGGCCAGGGCGTTCCGCGAGAAATGGACGCCGTCTGTAGTCGCCATCGGCGCGTACCCGCTGGCCGGCGCCGCCACCACCACTGCGCCGTCCATGGTAATACCGCCCGCCGCGCCCGCCGCACCCGCCGCGCCGCCGGCCGGGCCAACGAAACCCGCGCCCGCCGCGCCCGTGACGCCGGCCCCGGCGGCTGCCCCGGCCACCGCGCCGGCAGCCAAGTAGGAATCGCCAGCGGCAACCTTGGAGATGCCTTCATGCTACGATCTATGACAGGATTCGGCTCGGCCGCGGGGCAGGTCGAGTCCGTCAGCTACGTCGTGGAAGTACGTAGCGTCAACAACCGATACCTCAAGATCTCCTGCAGGCTGCCGGACTTCCTGGCCGCGGCCGAGGGCGAGATCGAGACCCTCGTCCGCCACCGCGTTTCGCGGGGGACGCTGACGTTAAGCGTCCAGACGCGCCTGCCCGAAGACAGGGCGGCCGGGCGAGTCAACACCACCGTTCTGAGCAACTACCTCGACCAACTGCGCATGATTGACGTTGAGGGAAACCCCATGCTCCGCGTGGACCTTGCCGCGCTGATGCAGCTTCCGGGCGTCTGCGAGCCGCCGAGCCTCGAAGGGCTCGTCGAAAGCACCCGCGACGGGCTGCTGGCACTGGTCGCCCAGGCCGTCGAGGAACTGACAAAGATGCGCCGAAAGGAAGGCGACAACCTCAAGGCCGACCTGCTGGGCAACTGCGACGAGGTCGAGCGAAACCTCGCCGCCGTCGCCGAGGTCGCGCCGAAAGTGGTCGTCGACTACCACGACCGCCTGGCCCTTCGCGTGGCTGAACTGACGCGGGCGGCCAAGATCAACATCGACGAGGACCTGCTCGCGCGAGAGGTGGCCATCTTCGCCGACCGCTGCGACATCGCCGAGGAAATCACGCGGCTGCGGGCGCACGTCGAGCAGTTCCGCCAGACCGTTGATTCGCCGGAGCCGGCCGGGCGAAAACTGGACTTCATCGCCCAGGAGATGCTCCGCGAGGCCAACACCATCGCCTCGAAAGCCAACAGCGCCGAGATAGGCCGGCACGTGGTCGACATCAAGACCGCCATTGACAGGATCAAGGAACAGGTGCAGAACGTGGAGTAGGACGAGGAAATTCGAAATCCGAAGC
>CAYOBS010000309.1:0-4390 GCA_964402305.1 uncultured Planctomycetaceae bacterium
TGAGTTTCTTAACCTGCCTGCCGGCAGGCAGGTCCATGTAATCCTTTAATCCATGTAATCCCCCTCTAAAGCTTCTTTTGTTTCTTCTTCTTTCTTCTTCCTTCTTAGCTCCGCGACCCTGCTTTCTCTGCGTTGAGACTTTCTCAAGATGATCGACAAGCTGCGACAAATCACGGCCTTGGACATTTACCCCGCCAGCATCTCCCGCGCCGCCGGCGGCACGTACTTCCTTGGCCGTAAGGTGCAGCCCGATGGTGCGTCGGAAAAGCTCGTCGGCTGCGCCGACTGCGGCCCCGGCGCCTGCCTGCCGAACGTCAGGAAAGTCGGCGAGATCGACGGCAAATGCGTCTGCGTCGGGCCGTGCGACCATGAAAACGCCGCCGCACTGCGAAAGCTCCTGCCATGGTCCGCCCCCAAGTGCCTTGGCCTGGCAACAAGCGCCGGCTTCGGCGACCGTCTGGGCTTGGCGACGCCCGGCCACATCCGTGCCGTCCGAGGCACGGGGATCGCGCCCGTCCTGGCGCAGCAGTCCATCCGCGAGATGACCCGCACCGCCCGAACGCCCGAGCAGGTAATGGACTGCGCCACCTACGGCACAATCCAGGAAGGCTTCACGGACGGCTTCGGCTCCGACGCCGACCATCTCCAGAACCCACAGGACATCGTCGCCACGGCCGCCGCCGGGTTCACCCAGTTCACCATCGACCCCGGCGCCCACGTCGACAACTCGGCCGACGCCATGGGGCTCGCCGCCCTGGCCGAGAAACTCACCCAACTCGATTACGAAACGCTCGCCGCATCGCCCGGCGATCTGCGGGCCGCGTACGCCGGAAAAACCTTCGCCCTGGCCGGCGGGCAGGCCGTGTCGATCGACGAGCTTGCCTTCCTTCGCGCAGCCGCAAAGTACGGCCAGGCCGTCGCACACACGGTAACCATGTTCCGCCGCCTCCAGCAGGCCGCCACGCGGGCCTTCGAACTGGAGGTATCCGTCGACGAGACCGACACCCCCACCACTGCGGCAGAGCATTACTTCTTCGCCAGCGAGCTGCGCCGCCTCGGCGTAACGTGGGTGTCGATGGCCCCGCGGTTCCTCGGGCGTTTCGAAAAGGGCGTGGACTACATCGGCGACATCGACGCCTTCGCCGCCGACTTCGCCCGGCACGTCGCCGTAATGCGGACGCTGGGGCCTTACAAGATGTCGATCCACTCCGGCAGCGACAAGTTCAGCATTTATCCCGTAATCGCCGATCTCGCCGGCGGGCTTGTGCATCTCAAGACGGCCGGAACAAGCTACCTCGAAGCCATCCGGACCGTCGCGGGCATCGACCCCGGCCTGTTCCGCCAGATTCTCGACTTCGCCCGCGAGCACTACGACGCGGACCGCAGGACCTATCACGTCTCGGCCGACATGTCGAAGCTGCCGCCGGCGGCCAAGCTGTCCGACAATGAACTTGCCGGGCGGATCGACGACTTCCACGCGCGGCAGGCGCTGCACTGCACGTTCGGGTCCGTCTTGACCGCCGACGGCGGCAAACGCTTCCGCGACCGCCTCTACGCCGCCCTTGCCGCCGGCGAGGAGGCCCACTACGCCAACCTCGTCGCCCATCTCGGCCGGCACCTCAAGCCGTTCGCCCGGCAGTAGCGTGCTCTTGACGGCGGGTGCATGACCGTACTTGCGGTCGGAAAACTCGTTTTCCGGCCAGAAATCGGGGTCGGCCTTGGGCTGGGAGCAGTTCTGACCTGGATTTCGGCCTTTGTTTGCCGGGCGGCGCAAGTACGGTCATGCACCCGCCGCAGGTAACCGCCTTGACAGCCCTTCGTGCCACGTGTAGGGTCTTCTCTCGCCCCCTCTTGCCGGGCGCGGGTCCCGGGCACGCTTGGCTTTGTAAGATGCCCACTCATGACACGCCGCGAGCGATTGATGAAGACACTGAAGGGCGAGCCGGTGGACCGCCCGGCGGTGTGCTTCTATGAACTCAACGGGCTCGACGAGAACCCCGACGACCCTGACCCTTTCAACATCTACTCCCACCCGTCGTGGCGGCCGCTGATCGAACTGACACGAGAGAAGACCGACCGCATCGTCATGCGGGCCGTGCCTCTGGCGGACGCCCTGCCCGACCCCGCGGCGGAACTCACGCGGCGCCGGCAGTGGATCGACGGCAACGGCAGTCGAATCTGCCGCACCACCATCCGCGCCGGCGGCAGGACGCTTACGCGGCTGGATCGGACCGACCCCGACGTGCGGACGGTCTGGACCGTCGAGCACCTGCTGAAGGATGAGGACGACCTCGAGGCCTGGCTGGCCCTGCCGCGCGCGGCGTTCTCGGGCAGGCCCGACGTCAGCGGCGTGCTGGCCGCCGAGCGGCTAATCGGCGATACGGGCATCGTGATGATCGACGTCTCCGACCCGCTGTGCGAACTGGCCGAAAAGTTTGAGATGGGCCAGTACACGGTCCTGGGCCTGACCCGGCCGGACCTCATGCACCGGGCCCTGGAAAAGATCGCCGAGGTCCAGATGCCGCGCATCGAGGCGACTTCCCAGGCCCTGCCCGGCAGGCTGTGGCGGATATACGGGCCCGAGTACGCCTCGCCGCCGTACCTGCCGCCGAGGCTCTTCGCCGAGTACGTCACGCGGTACGTTGCGCCTATGGTGCAGGCGATCCACAAGCACGGCGGGTTCGCGCGGATCCACTCTCACGGCCGGCTGAGGGACATCCTGGACCACATCGCCGCCACAGGTTGCGACGGGCTGGACCCCATCGAGCCGCCGCCTCAAGGCGACGTGGAGCTGTCATACGTGCGGGAAAGATACGGGCGGCAGATGGTGCTGTTCGGCAACCTGGAGATCGCCGACATCGAGAACATGCCGACGGAGGCGTTTGTGCGGAAGGTCCGTCAGGCCCTGGTTGAGGGCACGGCCGGCCGGGGGCGCGGGTTCGTCCTCATGCCCAGCGCCTGCCCGTACGGCCGTGAACTGGCGGACCGGTCGGTGCGGAACTACGAGGCGATGATTCAAGCGGTCGACGAATGGAGCGCCGCCGGCTGAGCGGCAAGGACTTGAAGACGCGAGATGCATGTAACGGACCTGGACTGGGCCAGTGTCTTCCTTGCCTCATGATGTGATTCTCTTTCGTTGGTGGCTCGTGCCGGGGCCAAGAGTTCAATCCACAAGCTCATCAGGCCCAAGCTCGATGAAGCCGGTTCCGGCGCCGCTTGCGAAGAAGCAGTCTCGCCGGGCCTGGGCGGGATATTCGCGTCGATAGTCATCGGCCCAAGCCGAGACAAACGCGTCGGCATGATCCGCCTTCACCATGGCCCAGACGCTCCCGCCGAAGCCGGCGCCAAAGGCCGAGGCTGCCGCCGCCCCGCGCTGCCGGGCCGCACGCGCGAGGTAGACTGTCTGCGGCACCTGGTTCCGCAAGAGTTCTTCCGCCATGTTCTGCGACTGGTCGGCCAGGCGGCCGAAGCGGCCGACATCGCCCTGGGCCAACGCCGCGCACGCCGCCGGGATTATCCGCTCGCTCTCGCCGAGAAACTGCTCGAAGCGGCGCAGGAGGGAGGCGGCGTCAAACGTCGGATGCGGATTGTCTGCCACGATTTGCCGCAGGCGGTCCGGCGCGTCGATTTTGCTCCGGGCCGCATCCGCCAGGCAGCGATCGTCCCGGCCGGTATGGGCTTTCCACAATTCCAGCAGCGCCGAGACAAGCCGCGAAGCGCGGTTGTACTTTGCCATCGCCTCGCCCGTTTTCTCGGCCAGCACTCCGCTCGATGCAATTGCCAGAATGTAATCCGCCGGCAGCTCGATCACCTGTTCCAGCCGAACCGGACAGAATGAGAAGACGTGCAAACGTCCGGGCTGGCAGCAGCAGATGGCCGTGTGGTCTTCGCTGCCGCCAAAAGTGCCGACGCCGCGGTCTCCGGCCAGGGCGCCGAAGCTCTGGCCGTTTTCAATGGTAGCCAGGTAAGCCGCCAGGTCGGCGGGGGCGGCGAGGTGTTGGCGGTAGACGGCCCGTTGGTCCAGGTGGTTCACGTGGGCCAGGACCTTGAAAATCGCGATCATCATCGCGCTGGAGCTGCTCATGCCCGCGGCGGGCGGAAGGTCGCTCCGCAATGCGATGTCGGCTCCTCGCAGCGGCCCGTCGAAATTCCGCGCCAGGCGCCGGGCGACTGTCATAGGATAGTTCGACCAGTGTCCCACGGCCGGCATCAGGTCGGGGCCGAATTCGAACGTCGCCTCCTGGCCGCTGGAAGCGTCGACAATTCGGATTGTCGCATCCCGCCGGGCCACGGCCGTAACGCAGAATCCTCGTTCCACCGCCGCCAAAACGCTTCGGCCGCCAGCATAGTCGGTATGCTTGCCGAGAAGTTCGATGCGCCCGGGCACAAA
>CAYOBS010000310.1:0-4386 GCA_964402305.1 uncultured Planctomycetaceae bacterium
TGACATCCAGAACGCCCTGTTAGAAAGGGGACGGACGCTGCCCGGCGGCTCGATAACCGGGGCGCCGAAGATCCGCGCGATGGAGATCATCGACGAACTGGAGGACGTGGCCCGTGGGGTCTACACGGGCTGCCTGGGCATTGTCGCAGCCGACGGCGCCTGCGAGTGGAACATCGCCATCCGCACGATGGTTTACGACGGCGGGCGGGCTTTCGTCCAGGCCGGCGGAGGCATCGTCGCCGACTCGCGCCCGGACGATGAATACCAGGAAACCCTCCACAAGGCCCGAGCGCTCATCGAGGCCATCGCGATGGCGCGCGGGGCGCTCGCGAAATCCGAAACTCGAAGCACGAAATCCTAAATCTATAGGACATATAAGACCTATAGGACCCATAGGACCCATAGAACCTCAACCCAGGCCGATCTTCAATGCCCGAGATACCATTCAGACACATCTCTCCATTCGGCGGAAGGCGCAACCGCGCAAGTGGTTTTCGCCATTCGCCGCACGCCGCTTTGCGGTATGATGGCTGTTTCGAAGCCTGGAACCTCGCCATGAAGACATATCCGATAATGCTGGACCTTCGCGGCAAGCTCGCGGTGGTCGTCGGGGCCGGGCCGGTAGGCATTCGCAAGGCCCAGGGGCTGCGGGAGGCTCACGCGCGCGTGTTGCTGGTTGCCCGGCACGTCGCGGGTGAGACTCTGCCGGACGGCGTCGAGGTCCGCATCGAGCCATACCGCGCGGAAATGCTGGCCGGGGCGACGCTCGTATTCGCCTGCACGGACCAGCCGGAACTCAACGCGCGCATCGCCGCCGACGCCCGCGGCCTCGGTGCAATGGTCAATGTCGCCGATGTGCCGGGCCAGTGCGACTTCTATGCCGCCTCGGTCGTGCGGGACGGTGACGTGGTGCTCGCAATCGGCAGCGGAGGGGCCTCGCCCGCTCTGGCGGCCTGGTTGAGAGGACGCATCGCCGGGCAGATGCCGAGGCGAATCGGCGAATTCGCCAACGTGCTGGAAAGCCTCCGCGCCGACGTCCGGGCCGCAATGCCCGATGACAGCCGCGAGCGAATGCGGCTTATGAAGCAGCTCGTTTCTGACGATACCTACGAGCAATTCCTGGCCGCCGGACCACAGGCCGTGCGCGACAGGCTCCATCGGCTGCTCAAAGGCCTCAAGGATTAGACATGCCCCCCACGCAAGCCATACCGCCATCCACGCAAGCCATACTGCTGATTCTGCTGGCCATGATGGCCTACGCGATGTCAGCCGTGCTCAACTGGATAACCGGGCGGCGAAAGGACCAGGCGCCGACGCGCCTTACGAAGGCCGCCCTGGCCGCGGGAATAGCCCTGTGCCTGGGCGCGGTCGTCCTGCGCATGGCCGGCGGGCACATGCCGGCCGTCAGCGGGTTCGACACGTTCGCCCTGCTGGCGCTGCTTACCGGCGCGGCGGCGGCGTACCTCCGGGCCGTGGACGCCCTCGGCAGGGGCGGGCTGGTGCTCATGCCGGTTGCGACCGTCTGGGCGGGCCTGGCCGTGGTGTTGTCGGGCCCCGCCTACCGCGACTTCGCCCACGACACGTGGACGGTGCTGCACGTGGCGCTGGCGGCGGCGGCGGCGATGGCGATGGCGGCCTCCGCCGTCGGCGGATGGCGATACCTCCGCAAGTACGCCCAGCTTCGCGGGAAGGACCCGCGGATATTCCAGGGCGCCGCTGTCTCGCTGGAGCAGCTCGGGCGATTCCTTCGCGGGGCTTTGCCGGCGGCGTTCGCTTTGGTCACCGCGACGGTCATAACGGGCTTTTTCGACGCCCTTCAGCCCAGGCTGCACGGCTTCTTCCACAACTGGGTAACGCACCCGAAGATGCTCGCCGCCGGCATCACCTGGCTGATCTACTCCGTTGCCCTGCACGCGGCCTACGCCAGAAGGTTCCGCGCCCGCGTCGCGGCGATATTGTCGATTGTCGGCTTCGTACTGCTGGTGGCGGTATTACTGGCCAGCATGCTCATTCATATATAGCCATATGCGAATCCTTTGCGTCGGGACAAACCACAAGACGGCCGACGTGGCCGTGCGGGAGAAGCTGGCCTTGGGCGCCGAGCAGCGGCCCGCAGCGCTCAAGCAGCTCCGCGCGGCCTGGCCGGACGCGGAGTTCGCCATCCTCTCGACTTGCAACCTGATGGAGATTTACCTGGCCCGGCCTGTGCATGGCCACCCGCGGGCGGAGGAACTGCGCGATTGGGTGCTCGCCCAGCGCGGCGTCTCCGGCCCGCCGTACGCCGAGGCCCTGTACATGCTCTGCGACGCCGAGGCCGCCAGCCACCTTTTCGCCGTCGCCAGCGGGCTGGACAGCCTGGTCCCCGGCGAGGCGCAGATCGTCGCGCAGGTGAAGGAGGCCTACACCCAGGCCGTCGAGGCCGGCGCGGCTCACGCGGTGCTGAACGAGCTTTTCCAGGCCGCACTGCACGTGGCCAAGCACATCCGCACGGAAACCGAGATCGCCATGGGCAAGGTCTCCGTGGCGTCGCTGGCGATGGACTTCGTCCGCCAACTCTTCGAGACGCTCAAGGGCAAGTGCGTGCTGAACGTCGGGGCCGGCAAGATGAACTCCCTCATGCTCCCCCGCCTTCGCGAGATGCAGGCCGAGAGGCTCGTGGTGGTAAACCGCAGCCGACCGGCCGCCGAGAAACTGGCCGGCGAGTTCGGCGGCACCCCCGGCGACTTCGCCCGCCTGGAAGACCACATCGCCGAGGCCGACGTCGTCGTGACCAGCACGGGCTCGCGGGAGCCCGTAATCACCGCCAAAATGGTTCGCTCCGCCCAGAAACGCCGCGACTGGCGCCCCCTGCTGATAGTCGATATAGCCGTGCCGCGCGACGTCGAGTGCGGCGCGGGAAAAATCGACAACGTCTTCCTCTACAACATTGACGACCTCGACCGGATCGTCCAGGCCAATATCGAGATGCGGTCGGGCCAGCACGGCCCGGCCCGGACGATCATCACCGAGCACGTCGACGATCTGATGAGCGTGCTTAACGTGCGCAAGGCCGCGCCGACCATCGAGTCGCTCTACAAGAAGATGAGCCTGATCGCCGAGCAGGAACTCGCCGACGCCCGCAACAAGCTCTTGACGCATCCCGACGCCGAGGAAGACATCGAGATCCTCCGCCGCACGCTTCACCGCACGATTCAGCGGATACTCCACCCATGCACGCGGCAGCTTCGCAAATCCGCCGGCACCGACGCCGCCCGCGCCCACGTCGCCGCCATCCGCAAACTCTTCGAACTCGACGAAATGGACAAGAACAGCCAAACCGAGGACAAGGGCAAGAAGCAGTAGCGATTATTGCGGATTGTCCCGGCTCGCCGGGACGGATTGGGGAGCACACACAGAACTCCGGATGCAGTGGTTGTCGGGTGCCGTGGTTCCTGCCTGCCGGCAGGCAGGTGCGCAGGCCCGCCCCAACGGGGCACGCGGGGCCGTAGCAACCACGTCTTTCGGCCAGTCGGGCAGCAAGACGTGGTTGCCGCGTCCCGGCGCGCCGTGACTTCGCGGCACCCGGCTGGTTCTACTTCCGGGTTCCTGGTTCCGGGTTCCGGGTTCCGCAGTTTCTTCTCACCGGCTACCGGCTACCGGCTACCAATTGCACGCGGCTTAGCCGAGGACTTGGTGGTACTCGGTCAGGCAGCCATCGACGTAGAAGAAGGCGAGCTTGATGCCCTCGGGCAGCGTTATTGGGCCGACGACGCACTTCTTGCCCGCGATTTCCTTGTCCAGGTCGTCGACGCGGAATGCCACGTGGGGCTCCGAGAGGACCGGCTCGGTTATCGGCGAGCCAGGCTCGAAGAACAGGTACTCGACGCGCCCGTGCGTGTTGTCGGGGTCGGTTGCCCAGCACTTGATGCTCGCGAAGCGGCCCATGTTCGGCATCTTCGCATCGACGGGGATACCCAGGTGGTGGAACTGTCTCACGGCAGGCTCCTTTTCGCCCGGCCGGCCCAGCCGGAGGCGCCCGGACCGCATTGCCCGGAGTTACGCCCCGGCCCGCAGCCGTCGCGGGTCGTTGTTGAGATTGTACACGGCTCTGGCGGATTGTGCGAGCCGGCGGTATCGTGTGTAGCGGTATCATGTGCCTTTGTCGCGATTTGCCGGCCCGCGACTGCCATTGGGGATGCGGCGTCGGCAGGCGCGGCGGCATCAACTGGCCGCACAAGGCGCCTTGAGGACTGGGCGGCGGCCGCATGGCCAGGCTGAGGCCGGCGCCGGCCCCGCGTGAGGGCGTCCCAAATTAATTCGGTGGAACTTCAAAAAAATGTATAGCGAGCCTCGGACGAAAGTTGCTATAATGAGCGCGTTCGGTCCGTCTTTCGAAGATATGCACGG
>CAYOBS010000311.1:0-4351 GCA_964402305.1 uncultured Planctomycetaceae bacterium
GTCACGCCAAACTGGAAAATGCCTCGGCCGCGGCTTGCCCTTTGGAGTGCGGCGGCGCAGACGCCGCTTTGGATTGCACCGGCCGGTCAATAGCCCGCCGCGGCGGGTTCGCTTCGCTCACCGCCCGGCTATGCGCCATCGGCCCTTCGGGCCTAAGGCAGGCGGTGTCCGCTATACGGGCAACTCCTTGGACTGAGGCATTACCTCGGCCGCGGTGCTTGGCAAGATGCCTCGCAGTCAAATGGCAAGAACGTTGCGTTTCATTCGCGCCGCACTTGCGGTATCCTCGCCGGCTGAGGTGAACGTGATGGCGATGTCGGCTGGGAAACGTGAAATGGACAACCTCCAGCGCCTGCTGGCGCTGGCAAAGGCGGAGGACCTCGGCAGCGGCGACGTTACGGGCGAGCTGCTGCCGGCGGAGTTG
Source organism: uncultured Planctomycetaceae bacterium (assembly GCA_964402305.1). Lineage (GTDB taxonomy): Bacteria > Planctomycetota > Phycisphaerae > SM23-33 > SM23-33 > JAUWQU01. The sequence continues at coordinate 425 of CAYOBS010000311.1, forward strand.
CTGGCCGAGGCGCGGTTCGTCGCCCGGCAGGAGCTGGTCTTCTGCGGCGGGATGATGCTCTGCGCGATCGCGGGCGCGTACGATTCCGCCATAGCAACGGATGTGGCCGTGGCTGACGGCACGAGCGTCGGGGCGGGGGCGGAGCTTGCCCGGTGGTCCGGCCCGGCCCGCGGCGTGCTGGCGGCTGAGAGGGTTGCGCTGAACTTCATCCAACATCTCAGCGGCATCGCGACGCTGACGCGGCGGTACGTGGACGCCGCGGCGGGGGCGGACGCCGCGGCGGGGGCGGGCGCCGTGGCGGGCGCGGGCGCCGTGGCGGGCGCGGGGGCGGGCGTGGCCATTCTGGACACCCGCAAGACGACTCCCGGCTGGCGCGACCTGGAGAAGTACGCCGTGCGCTGCGGCGGGGGGGCAAACCACCGGCGCGGGCTTTACGACGCGATCCTGGTCAAGGACAACCACCTTGGCGTGCTTGCCCGCGCCGGCAGCGCGGACCCCATCGGCGACTTGGCCGCCAGGCTGGCCGACGCGCGCCGGCGCCTGGGGCCTGACGGCTTCATCGAGATGGAGGTTGACACGCTGGAGCAGTTCGAAACCGCACTGAAACTGCCACTGGACGTGATATTGCTGGACAACATGACGTGCGGGCAGATGCTCCGGGCGGTGGCCCTTCGCGACGCGGCCGGGCTTAGGGCACGGGTGAAGCTCGAGGCGTCCGGCGGGATCACGCCGGCAAACGTCGCGGCAATCGCGGCGTGCGGGGTCGAGTGGATATCCGTTGGCGCACTGACGCACTCGGCGCCGGCGGCGGACATTGGTTTGGACGTGGAGTTGGCCTGAGAAGAAGGTCATAGGTAGTAGGTAATAGGTAGTAGGTAATAGGTAATAGGTAATAGGGAAACGCGCGTCGCGCATTGCTTTTGCGTTTTTCAGGGTGAATCCAATGTTCATGTCGGACAGCAGACGTCGGAAGGTCGCCTCTCGTCTTTCCCTACTACCTACTACCTATTACCTACTACCTTCTTCTCTGATCCCATGAAAGCAACCGACGGCATCCTGGAGGTCCTGTATGATCGCGAGGGCGGTTACGTATCGTTGGACGAGCTTGCTCACGCGGGGCGGCTGGACCGCGCGGGCGTCGAGCTGCGGCTTGAGGACCTGCGTCGGCTGGGGCAGAAGCTGGAGTTTTCGCCCGCGGGCGGCGTGCGTTTGCCCAGGCCGGTGAGGCTGGCGCCGGTGCTGATCGAGCGGGGCATGGTCGTCCGGCGCGTCGGGCGAAGCGTGCTGTGCTTCGACGAGGTCGGCTCGACCAACGACGTGGCCCTCGACGCGATGCGCCAGGCGGACGCCGACGGGCTTGTGGTGCTGGCTGAGTCGCAGCGAAGCGGGCGCGGTCGCCAGGGCCGGCGGTGGGTCTGCCCGCCCGGCAGCGGGATACTCATGAGCGTGTTGCTGCTCGACCCATCCGGGCGCGAGCGCCCGCGGCGCGAGGCGATGACGATCGCCGCCGGGCTGGCTGTGGCCGAGGCCGTCGAGATGTCCGTCCACCTGGCATGCGGGCTGAAGTGGCCCAATGACGTGCTGCTCGAGGGCGCCAAGCTTGCCGGCGTGCTGGCCGAGACAAGAACGGTCGGCGGCGTCTGTGCCACGGTGATCGGCATAGGCGTGAACGTCAACGCCGCGCCGCGGGCCGAGGCGGTGGATCGCCCGGCGACTCACCTGGCCGACCACCTTGCCGGACCGGCCGAGCGGGTGGAGATTGTCCGCGCCCTGCTGACGCGCCTGGACGAATGGGTGGGCCGGGTCGCGGCGGGGCAACTGGACGAGCTTCATCGCGGCTTCGTGGCCAGATGCCGGATGATTAACGAGCGCGTCACGATCCGCTGCGGCGGGCGGCTGCACACCGGTCGCGTGCTGGACGTGGACCCGCTTGCGGGCCTGGTGCTCTGCTACGACGATGGGAGCAGGGCATACCTGCCCGCGGAAGGATCGAGCGTCGTGTGATAACTGATGGTTTCCAGTCGGCTGGACAGGTTGATCGGGCTGTGGATGTCGGCGGCGCTGGCGTTGTGGGCGGCGGCGCTGGTGGTCGTATGGGGCGTGGTTTACGACCTGGCGGGCAATTCCTTTGCGATTACGGTTGGGGCTCTGGGGTTGGCGATATGGTCGGCGGCGGGCTGGCCGGGCTCCATTGCGCGGGCGGCCCAGAGGCTTCTGCCGGCGATGGGGCTCCGGGACGTTCTTTCAAGCGGCGTCGGCGGCCCGGCGGGCAAGGTTGACGCTCGCGGGATGTCCCGGCTGTTTGGCGGCGTGGCCGGCGTGGCTGTGGCCGGCGGGCTGGCCAGCACGGGCGCGATATTCCTGGCGGACATGGTCGTTCCCGCCGGCGGGGGGCGGTTCATGTGGGACCCCGTCGGCTGGACGGTGCTGAGGCTTCTGGTCGAGTGGGTCGCGATGCTGCCGATGGCGCTGGGCATGAGCCTGATGGTGCTGCTGACGTCGATGGCCCAGGCCCACTCGGCGCGGGATAGTTGGGCAGCCGGCGTACGCGAGCATCTTTTCGGCCTGGCCGCGGGGCTGGGGGCGATGGGCCTGGCCTGGTGGGCGGGGGCCAATCCGCTCGGCGTGGCGCTGGTTGCATGCGTGGCCCTGGCGGCGGGTGGGGCGGCCAGACTTCAGTTTCCGTATGCCGGACTGGCTTCCCGTCGGCCGGCGGCGATAGTGCTGGCCGGTCCGTCGCGGGTGCGTCGCCTGGCCGTCGCAGCGGGCTTCGCGGGCCTGGCCATTGCGATGACGGCACAGATGCGGATCATGCGTGATGTGATGTCGGCTGGATTCGGCGCGCAGCTTGTCTGGGCGGCGTCGTCGCTGGGGCTTCTGGCGGCGTTTATGACCCGCGCCGACAGGCACGCGCGAATTCCAGGGGCCTTGCAGGCTCACGGGCAAGTGCTTGGTCTGCTGGCGGGGCTGGTCCTTCAATGCAGCCTGGCCATCCGCTGCGCCGCCGGCGGGAGCGACGCGATCGTCTGCGGGCTTATGGCGGCCGGGGCGCAGGTTCCGCTGGCAGCTCTTGCGGCGGCGGTTCTGTCGCGGCAGCGGCGGCAGTTTACCCTCGCCGGCGGTCGATGCCGTCAGTACCTGTCGGCGGCGGGGGCGGGTCTGGCGGCGGCGATGGTGCTTTACCAGGCGGCCGGGGCGGCGACGATGCTGGGCGCCGCGGGCGTGTCGGCTGCGATTGCGGGCATGGTTCCGGCGTCGGTGGGGTTGATCCAGAATGCCCGCCGGCCGGGGCAGAACGTACGCTGGACTACCTTCTGCGGCGTGCTGATATTCGCGTGCGGCATCGCGCCGGCGGCGGGGCGGTGGGGCCTGGGGCCTGTCTCGGCCGGACAATGGCTTACGGCCTGGGCCGGCGGCGACGGCGGCGCCGTGCGGATGTCGCCGGCACCTGCGCGGTGGCGCAGCGATTCGCTTACTGCCGCGGCCGGTGAGTTGATGGCGCTTCATCCGGGACGGTGGTGGCTGGTGTGCGCCGGCTCGGACGACCTGCCCGCGCCGCTGCCTGGCGGCGCGACGGCGTCGGTGGCGCTGGCCGACCGCTCCGCCGCGAGTCCTGGCGCCCCCGAAAGGGGCCCCAAGGGCGCCCGTGCGATGCGCGGATACGTCGGCGACTACATCGACGAGCTCACACGCGACCGGCGGCAATACGAGGGAATCTATCTTTGCCCGCTGCCCGCCGGCCATCCGGAAGCCTGGCGGTGCTACAGCCCGGCCTCACTTGCGCTTTGCCGGGCCAAGCTGGCAGACGGCGGGGTTCTGGTGCTTCGCACGCAGGTAGGCCGCGACGGCGCGGAAGATGCCCTGGCCGTCGCGTCCTCGTTCGAACGGGCCGTCGGCGGCGGATGGGCGGTCCTGGCTGCCGGCCCG
>CAYOBS010000312.1:0-4334 GCA_964402305.1 uncultured Planctomycetaceae bacterium
TGACGTGCCCCCGGCGCGGCCGTCAAGGGGAAACTTCGGCGGCGGCGGGGGATTCGCGGAATCCGCAGATCGCTTGGCGCGGCCTTCGGCCGCAACCAAAGAAAAAGAATATCTCGCGCAGAGGGCGCAGAGAACGCAGAGAAAAGCAAGTCTATATCTCTCTTCCTCTGCGACCTTTGCGCCCTCTGCGCGAAAACATCTTCGCAGGACACGAAGAAACTGACGGTTAGCAGTGCAGAAGGACGCAGATTCGAAACTTCCGCGCCGGCGGGGATTTATGGAATCCCGCAATACCGGCGGCCGGGCGGGCGTTTTACCATTTAATATCTGTTGCGATAACCGATTATCCGTGGTAGAGTTTTTCACGAAGGCCATCAAGGCCGTCAACGTCATCAAGGCTGTCAAGGTCGAGCCGGGGCGGTTGCTTGCTCGCGGCGGCAAAGGGTCCAGGGCGAAAACCGGACTGACAAGGCTAAAGGGTCGGAGGTCTTGCATACCATGCGAAAACCAAGGAATCTACTGCCGGCAGCCAGGGCTTTTGCTCTTGCCCTGATCGCCTCCGCGATGGTCGCGTCTTGCCCGGCGACGGCGCAGGAATTGGCCGGCAAACAGGTGGAGCTGCGCTACCAGAGCAACCAGGAGGCCCTGGCGGCCTTCACACCGGCCAAGGCGATGACCGGCGGCAAGTCTTTCGCAATGAGAGGCGACACCGGAACCATTGAAGTGGCCGGTGCGCCCGTGAAGTTCGCCGTGCGCTGGCACCAGGGGCTCCAGGTATTTTTCGCCGCCATGGACACAAACGGCAACGGCACGCTGGAGGAGAACGAATGGTGCCAGATGAACCTCTCCGGCTCGGTCACGTTCCAGGATGTCAAGGTCGCTGACAAGAAGCACATCGTCCGCATTGCCAACATGCGCGTGACCACCAAGCAGCCCGACGGCGGCGGCATCACGTTTGTCTCGTGTGGCTACGTGGTCTGCGGTTTCTACCACGGCGTCCACGAGGGCACGCCCATCCGGGTCTTCGACGACAACCTCGACGGCGTGATAACCCAGGACGGCAAGGACGCCATAATGGTAGGCCGGGGCGGCGCGGCGATCCCGCTGATGAAGTTTCATCAGATCGGCAACCGGCACTGCTCGCTGGAAGTGGCCAAGGACGGCTCGACGGTTACGGTCACGCCGGTCAGCAGCCCGGCTCTCGGCATCGTGGAAACGTCCTTCAAGCGTGGCCTGAAGGTCCTGGCGATGGTCGACAGCCAGGGCAGCAGCTACGACCTGGTCGCCAGCGGGCGGACGGGCATCCCGGCCGGCAGCTACAAGCTCTCCTACGGCGTGCTGTCCGACGGGTCAGCCTTCACGGTCATCAAGCCGACCGACAAGTGCCCCGTCTACGAGGTCCAGGCCGGGAAGATCAACACGCTGCGGATCGGCGCGCCTCTGTGGGTGTCTTTTTATGCCAGCTACTCCAAGGGCAACGTGTCGGTCAGCCCGGCAGTCAACATCTACGGGGCCGGCAACGAGGAGTACACCTTCGACTTCAGCGGCGGCAAGGGCCGGCCTAACGTGCTGATGATGGAGGGTCAGACCGTACTCGCCCCCAAAATACCCATGGAATATGGCTGAGGCGGCGGCCTATGCACGTACTCAGGGCGAGTACCATCAGGAATGTCAGCAAGCAACGGTTCAGTGGGAGTAGAGGTTCAGGTCCCCGTGCTGGGAACGCTTGTGGGCACCAGAACGCTGAAGGACGCAGTGGCCGGGGTTCCCAGCAAGCCTCCGGTTGACGGCCTGGCCGTCACGGTAAAGGACCCCGACGCCAGGACGCTGGCCGCGTTGACCGGAGCCGCTGCGCCGGCACCGGCGGCGCCGGCAGTCAAGAAGACCGATGAGGCCATCGCCCCAGCGGCGCCGGCGGCCCCAGCGGTTGCGCCGGCGGCCCCAGCCGCCACACAGGCCCCAGCCGTGGACGCCGAGGCCGAGGCAAAGAAGATGCTGCAATTCGCGGAGAACTATCTCCAGGCCAACATGAAATATAAGGCCATCATCAAGTACGAGGAACTCGTCAAGAAGTATCCTCAGACCGAGGCCGGCAAAACCGCCAAGGCAAAGCTCGTGACCCTCGGCGGCTGAAGCGCCACAAGGGCGCGCGATAATTCCAAACGGCACCCACAACGGGTTCCGTGTTCCGCCGTTGGGCTGTTCCCGGCTACTGCACCGCCCCGGCCTGGCACCGCTGGAGTTCGACCACCCACGCGGGCGTCTCGGCCAGATAAGCCCGCAGCAGCTTGGCGCGGGTGAAGTAGTAGATAGCGTTTAGCCCCTGGAAGATCAGCGTCCCGACTATCAGCGCCCCGTACACCGCGATCGCACCTAGCTTGAGCAGGTTGTCGACGCTGCCCACCTTACTGGCGGCCAACGCCTCTCGTCCGATCTGCGCGTCGTACGAACCTTTGCTCAGCAAGAATTTGGCCAGCATCCCCGCCGCATAGGCGACGATCAGCACCAGCAGCGCCACCTGGTTCCAGCCCAGCACGCGTGGGGCTCGCGGGTTGAACTGCCTCAGCAGCGTTCGGCCGCGAAATTCGTTCCATGCTATCACGCCCAAGCCGGCGCCCACCACGAACCCCACCCAGTCGTATTCGCTGAACGCCAATTCTCCAAGCACCCACAGCAGCGACAGGACGCTGAAAATCGCGATGGTGATTCCGTTGAACATCGCCACGCCCGCGGCCGAGCGAAGCTTCTTGGCCCGGACGTCGGCCGCCGCAAGCTGCTGCATGTGCTCGACCGTCAGAGGCCCGGCCGACGCGGGCATGGCGGGGGGCCTCGACGGAAGAACCGGCGGCTGAGGGACCGGCGGCTGAAAGGGCGGCGGCTGCTCGCGCCATGCCGGTATCGAATCAGGTTGGCTTTCCATCGTATGAGGGCTCACTTCCTTAACATCGGCCGGCGCAGCCGGCGGGTTTGGCAACAACATTCATAGTACGTCAACGTTCCCTTTGGAAAAAGACATATCGCGCGAAGGCACATGAACCTTCGGTTCACACGGGCACAGGAAAAACCGAGGACGAGGACGAGAACGAGGACGAGGACGATGGCTGTCGCCTGACCGGTACTACCTGCTGTCTTCTCTGCGCTCTCCGCGCCCTCCCGCGGGGACCGTGGGTCTGCGCGAGAGATTCTTTGCTTCTTCTCTACGCGCGGTCGATAGCCGTCGCGACGGCCAGGGCCTGGCGGAGAGGCCCGACGTCGTGGACTCGGAACATCGTCGCGCCGCGCGACCACGCGGCCAGGCAGGCGGCGATTGTCCCGGCCGTGCGGCTGTGCGGGTCTTCCTGGCCCGTCAGCGTGCCGATGAAACCCTTGCGCGACGGGCCAACCAGCACGCCATAGCCGAGCGAGACAATCTCGCCAAGGTCCGCCAACAACGCCAGGTTGTGCTCCAACCGCTTGCCGAAGCCGATCCCCGGATCCACGATGATCCGCTCGCGCCGCACGCCGGCCGCCTCGGCCGCCGCCGCTCGCCCAGCCAGGAACGCGCGCACCTCGGCCACAACGTTGTCGTAACGCGGCTCGACCTGCATGTCCTTCGGCTCACCAAGCATGTGCATCAGAACGATGGGGGCCTGTCGTTCGGCCGAAAGGTCCAGCATGGCCGGGTCGTCCCGCCCGGCCGAGACGTCGTTGATCATCGCCGCCCCCGCATCCAGCGCGAAGCGTGCCACGGCAGAGAGGGTGGTGTCGATGCTCACCACGGTCCCGCTGGCCACGGCCGCGGGCAGAACTTTTCGCAGCCGGCGTATCTGCTCGCCCGCCGTAACGCGCTGGCTGCCGGGCCTGGTGGACTCGGCCCCAACGTCGATAATATCCGCCCCCTCATCCGCCATCCGCCTTGCCTGGTCCGCCGCCGCGGCCGGCTCGAAAAACTCCCCGCCGTCGGAGAAGCTGTCCGGCGTGACGTTGAGAATCCCCATCACCACCGCCCGGCGCGTGCGATGCGAGGCGAGGATGTCGTCGAGTTTCAATCCCATGGCGTTGCCTTTGCGGGAGCAGCATACCGGCCGGTAGTCCAGAACAGGTCTGGTCCTGCCGCGGGCTTCGATATCGCCTTTGGCGTTTGTAGTGTGCCCGTAAGGGCATATTCTTCTTCTTTGTCCCTAATGTGCCCGTAAAGAAAGAAGAAGAATAACGCCTTACGGCGTCACTACGAACGCTCCGCTTCTTCCTCCCCCTACTTCCTGACTACTACTTACTATCTACTACTCCCTGCTTCTAAGGCACCTGTGTGCCGGGTTGGGCGTACGGGGGGAAGTCGGGTTTGGCGCTGGGGT
>CAYOBS010000313.1:0-4323 GCA_964402305.1 uncultured Planctomycetaceae bacterium
CCGCGAAGACTTCCGCCGCGCTGATGGGTATCTTGACGAGCGTTGCGATGTCCTGCGGCTGGTCGTAGTCCAGCTTCGTGTAGTAGGCGTAGAAATCCCCCGCCTGCGCCTCGACGGCGACGGCAAGGACAAGGACCGCGGCGGCGGTGGCGACAATCGCGTTTTTCATGTTTGCTTCCTCTGTGGCGTGGGGGGAAAAGGGGGAAAAAGGGGGGGGCAGAACCCTTTTTTTCCTGGAATCCCGACCCAGCGAGCACATTGTACGCCTGCTGCCGGCGTCGTCAAGTGTCGAAAGGGCAATGTCGAAAGGGCAAGTGGGCGCAAAGGCGATGGCGCAAAGGCGGCTGCGCGGTAGAATGCCTTACTTGTTGCCAGGCCCGCTCGCCCAGTCGTGGAACAGGGCAGGTTCGGCGTGTGTGCAGGCAGTGAGCGAAGGGTATAATGACTTTCGACGATTCATCCTTGGCCGGACCCGGCGATTCCGTTGGGGGCTTGCCGGCCCTGCGGCGGTGGCTGGGGCCTGGCTTTCGGGCGCTTAGGCACCGCAACTACAGGCTGTTCTTCGCCGGTCAGGGCATGTCGCTGATCGGCACGTGGATGCAGCGCGTCGCCCTTGCCTGGCTGGTCTACGACCTGACCGGCTCGAAGCTGATGCTGGGCATCGTCGGCTTTGCCGGGCAGATACTGACGTTCCTGATGGCGCCGCTGGCCGGGGTCCTGGCCGACCACACCGACCGGCGCAAGCTGCTCGTGCTCACACAGGCGCTGGCGATGTTACAGGCGTTCGCGCTGGCGGCGCTGGTCTTTACCGGCACGATCAACCAGTGGCAGATCATCCTGCTCAGCGGGCTGCTGGGCCTGATCAACGGTTTCGACATCCCCATCCGCCAGTCGTTCGTCGTGGAGATGCTCGAGTCGCGGGCGGACCTGCCGAACGCCATCGCGATGAACTCCTTCATGGTCAACAGCGCAAGGCTCGTCGGGCCGTCGCTGGCGGGGGTGCTCATCGCGGCCGTCGGCACGGCGGCTTGCTTCGCGATCAACGGCGCGACCTTCGTCGCCGTCATCGCGGCCCTGCTGGCCATGCGAACCAGGCCTCTGGAGAGGCCCCCGCAAAACGGCAGCGTGCTGCGGAACGTCCACGAGGGGCTTGCCTACGCCTGCAGTTTCGCGCCGATCCGGGCGATCCTGCTGCTGCTGGCGGCCATAAGCCTGCTGGGCACGTCGCATACCGTGCTGCTGCCGGTGTTCGCCCAGGACATCCTCCACGGCGATCCCAGGACGCTGGGATTCCTGATGGCTGCCACTGGAATCGGGGCGATGGCCGGGGCGGTCTTCCTGGCCATGCGCCCCAGCGTCCGGGGAATGGGGCGCATCATGGCCGCCGCCTGCGTGCTGCTTGGCGTGTCCGTGATCGGCTTCGGCATGTCGCACAACAAGGCGCTGTCGTATTGCCTGCTGGCGGTGGCGGGGTTCGGCATGATGGTCCAGTTCGCAGGCAGCAACTCGCTGCTCCAGACGCTCGTGGACGATGACAAGCGCGGGCGCGTCATGAGCCTCTACGTGATGGCGTTCATGGGCATGGGTCCGTTCGGCAGCCTGCTTGCGGGCTGGCTTGCCGGCCGGTACGGCGCGCAGGCGACGGTGATCGCCAGCGGGGCCTGCTGCATCCTGGCCGGCAGCCTGTTCGCCGCCCGCCTGCCGATGCTGGGCAGATTGGCTCAGCCTGTTTACGTCCGGCAGGGCATGGCGCCCGAAGAATCCGAACGGGCCAGGCTGTAATCGGGTGCCGTGGTTTGCCACGGATCAGCCCCGGAGGTGATGGCTATCTTCAGCCCCGAAGGGGCTGGTGGTCCCGGCGCGCCGGGAGGCGGTGAGCGAAGCGAATCCCCGGAACCGATCCCAATAAGAACAGAGCCCCGTCAGGGGCGATGGTGGTCCCGGACTCGCCATCGCCCCTACCGGGGCTCCGGACAATTTGCGGACATATTCCGGGGGTTCGCTTCGCTCACCGCCCGGCTACGCGCCATCGGCCCTACGGGCCTCGAAGCCCGGCAATTTGAGTCGAACTGAATTATCGCGGCCGCTACTTGCCGAACATCGAGCAACTCAGCGTGCCGGTCTTGCTTCTGGCGTAGATCCGCCCGTTGGCAAGCACGGGGACCGTCCAGCAGGGGCCCCTGAGGGCCTGTCCGGCGGCAAGCTGCTTGAAGCCTTCGGGCGACGCCTCGGCGATTACGATTTCGCCCTTGTCGGACAGGATGATCAGCTTGCCGTCCGCCACCATCAGCGAGCCCAGGCCGAAGCCGTCCTTGGTCCACTTGGACTGGCCGGTGGCGGCGTCAAGGCAGATGAGGGTCATTTTCTCGTCGAAGCCGTAGATCGCGCCCTGGAACAGCACTGAGTTGGTGTGCTTATTTCGCATGTCCTTGTTCGTCCAGAGCTTCTTCGGCTGGGCGCCGGACACGTCGAGCATAGCGCAGCCGCTGTTGTATCCCGACGAGATGAACACCTTCGCGCCGCCGTCGAGGATCACCGGGTCGGCGGCGTTGACGTCGTAGCTGGTCTGCCACGGGTGCTCCCAGACGACCTTGCCGTCGGCAGGGTTGATGGCCACGGCTTTCTTGGCACAGAACAGCGCCACCAGCGTCTTGCCCTCCCTCTCGTAAGGCACCGGCGTGGAGTACCCGCCCGGCCCCGAGCCGCTGTCCCAGACGACCTTGCCGGTGGCCTTTTCCAGGGCCATGCCGTGATCGCCGGCGTTGACGATCAGCTTGTCGCCCAGCGGCAGGACCGAGCCGGCGTAGCCCCACGTGGGCTTCTTGGACGCGAGCTGGACTTCCCAGATCTTCGTGCCCTTCTCGGCGTCAAGGCAGAAGAGCTTGCCCGTCTTGGACAGCGTGTACACGCACTTGCCGTCAACGGTCGGCGTGGCGTTCGGGCCGCCCTCGTACTGCTTCGCCACGAGCATTTCCGGGTAGCTGAACTTCCATGTTTCCTTGCCGCTTGCGGCGTCGAAGCAGTAGACGATGTCGTTGTCGGCCTTGTTGCCCATCGTGTATGCCCGATCGCCGACAACCGTCACCGCGCTGCATGACGGGCCGATGTCGGCCGACCAGAGGACCTTCAGTTGGGCGCCGGGGGCAAACCAGCCGGTCTCGGCCGAGATGCCGTTGTGGGCCGCTCCGCGGTAGATCGGCCAGTCGTCGCCGGCGGCCACGGCGCACAGGCAGGCCAGGGCCCCAGCCAGGCCGGCCAGCACCAGAGACAATCGTTTTACGGCGGGATAATCGCGCATGTTGAATCTCCTGTTGTCACGGCCGACGGCGGCCTGGCCGCCGCGCGGACCTTGGCTCGACCTCTCCGGCAGGCAACGCTGCATTGCCTGACTGACGGATTTCCGCGGCCTTCGCGGAAACGAAGTTGTAGGTGTGCCAATTCCCCGTGTCAAGGCAATAGCGGCGGCGGTTGACAACTCGACAGTTTTCGCCGACAAAGGGGCTTGCATTTTCCGCGCGGCTCGCTAATAGTAACAGAGCCTTTCATGGCGGCGTAGCTCAGGTGGTAGAGCAAGGGATTCATAAGCCCTGGGTCACTGGTTCAATTCCAGTCGCCGCTAGTTGTCGTAGGTTGCAGTTTTGTGTCCCGTGAGGCCGCGAACCGTTTTCATCGGCGCCGGCCGGCATTTTGGGCCGGTGCGGCAATTCCGAACCGCGGCCGGTTGGCGACTGCTTTTTTTTAGGAGACATGCACAATGTTGACTCCTCTGGCTTTGGTGCTTGCCGAGTTTGCCGACTATTTCCCTTACCCGAAGCTTCAGGGTTTGGGGCTGCTGGTCCTGATCGGCTTGGTATGGTTCCTCATCTGGAACAAGAAGCGGCAGATGTAAGTTCGCCGCCGCCCGACTCGATCCAGCCGCACAACCGTAGACCTGTTTTCCGGCCAGGGCGTGGACCGGATTTTCTTTGATGTGCGCCTGTCGGCGCCCGGCGCCGGTGCGGAGTCTACGCCGCTTGAAGTAAGTTCGCGCCTTTGCAGGCATCCGCCATCCCGCGAGGATGGCGCGGGTGGTGCGCGGTTTTTTCCCGGCGGATCCGGGATAAGTAAGCAGTGGACGAACGCATCCGGGTCCGTTAAGCTGTCGGCAGTGCCCCGTGGTGGACGGATTTGTCGCTTGTCTTAAGGTGCAAAATGGCCAGGCAAAATCGAGATATCGAGCACCTAGCGGAACTGTGTCACATCCTTGGCGACAAGACAAGGCTGCGGATTCTTCAAGTCCTTCAGGAAGGCGAGTCGAACGTCACCTGCCTGTGCAAGGGACTC
>CAYOBS010000314.1:0-4290 GCA_964402305.1 uncultured Planctomycetaceae bacterium
GGGGGAGAGGCGCAACTTCGTAGCATGGCCATCTTGGCCATGAGCCTGCCTGCCGGCAGGCAGGTCCCATCCGCCGCGGCGGATCTCGCCCGTGGTTCTCGGCCCGGAACAGGGGCAAGTCCTTGGGACCCCTAACGGGGATGCCCCTGCGACTCACGGGCAAGATGCCCGTGCTACGGGAAACGTCGCTCTTCATACACGTTCTGAAAGACGGGCGCCGGCCTGTGGCGTGATCCTCGCCGCGCCTGGCCGGGCATTGGGGCCCCTTACGGGGGCGAGGGTTTTGCCATCCCGGCCGGGGGGGCAATTCGGGCAGCTCACTTGGCTGGGGCAGCTCACTTGGCTGGGGCGACTCACTTGGCTGAGATAATCGGCGCGGCCTGGATATCCGCGTGGTACTGCTGGAGGCTCTTGACGGCCCGCCGGGCCTTGCGGGCCGAGGCGATGCCGTCGGCTGCGGCCAGGGCGGCGGTGATCGTGGTGATGTACGGCACCTTGTACTTGACGGCAGCCTTGCGGATGTAGGAATCGTCGTGCTGGCTGAGCTTTCCGACGGGGGTGTTGATGACGAGGTGTATCTCGCCGTTCTTGATGCCGTCGGTGATGTTAGGCCGGCCCTGGTGCTCCTTGAGGATGATCTCGGACTTGACCCCCGCGGCCGTAAGGGCGTCTCGCGTGCCCTCGGTGGCTTTAATCGTGAAGCCCAGGGCCTGGAACTTGCGCCCGACGGCTACCGCGCCGTCGTGGTCGCGGACGTTGACGCTGATCAGGACGGCGCCCTCGACGGGCAGCGTTGCCTTGGCGGCCTCCTGGGACTTGAAGTACGCCATGCCGAAGTTGTCGGCCATGCCGAGCACCTCGCCCGTCGAGCGCATTTCCGGGCCGAGCACCGGGTCGACCTCCGGGAACATGGAGAACGGGAAGACGGCCTCCTTGACGCCGAAATGCGTGATCCGGCGGTTGACCAGGTTCATGTCGGCCAGCTTGCATCCGAGCATTATCCGGGTTGCGATGCGGGCCATGGAAATGGCGCAGACCTTCGACACCAGCGGGACGGTGCGGCTGGCGCGCGGGTTTGCCTCCAACACGTAGACCTTGTCGTTGGCTATGGCATACTGCATGTTCATCAGGCCAACCACTTTCAGGGCCTGTGCGATCCGCCTGGTGTAGTCGGAGATCGTCGCCAGGTGCTTTTCGGGGATGCTGATCGGCGGGATCACGCAGGCCGAGTCGCCCGAGTGGATGCCCGCCTGCTCGATGTGCTCCATGATCGCGGGGATGAACACCTCGCTGCCGTCGGCGATGGCGTCGGTCTCGACCTCGGTGGCGTTCTCAAGGAACTTGTCGATGAGGATCGGGCGGTCCGGTGTGACGCCCACTGCCGCATCCATGTACGAGCGGAGCATCTCCTCATCGTGGATCACCTCCATGCCGCGCCCGCCCAAAACGAACGACGGCCTCAGCATGAGCGGGTAGTGTATATCCGCGGCGGCGGCGAGGGCCTGGTCGATGTTGGTCGCCATTGCCGAGGCCGGCATGGGTATGCCAAGGCGGTCCATCATCTTGCGGAACAGGTCGCGGTCCTCGGCCAGTTCGATGGCGGCGGGGCTGGTGCCGAGGATCTTCACGCCGGCGTCGGCGAGTTCCTGGGCGATGTTCAGCGGCGTCTGCCCGCCGAACTGGACGATCACGCCGAGGGGCTTCTCCTTCTGGTAGATGCTCAGCACGTCCTCGACGGTCAGCGGCTCGAAGTAGAGCTTGTCCGACGTGTCGTAGTCGGTCGATACGGTCTCGGGGTTGCAGTTGACCATGATGGTCTCAAGCCCCTCATCCCGCACGGCGAAGGCGGCGTGAACGCAGCAGTAGTCGAACTCGATGCCCTGTCCGATCCGGTTAGGCCCGCCGCCGATAATCATAATCTTCCGCCGGTCGCTGCTGGCCACCGCGTCGGGGGCGTTGTACGTGGAGAAATAGTAAGCCGCGTCGTCGACGCCGGAGACCGGCACCGGCTCCCAGCCCTCGGTCACGCCGATGGCCTGGCGCCGGCGGCGGATGCTCGCCTCGCTGACGCCCAGAAGCTTCGCCAGGTACTTGTCGGCGAAACCGTCGAGCTTGGCCTGGCGGAGAAGCTCATCCGGCAGCTCGCCGCCGCGGCAGGCGATGACCCGCTCCTCCAACTCCACCAGCTCCTTCATCTGCTGGATGAACCACGCCTTGATGTACGTACGCGCGCTGAGCTCCTCGACGGCGGCGCCCTTGCGCAGGGCCTCGTACATGATGAACTGCCGCTCGCTTGTCGCGTGCGCCAGCATGGCCATCAACTCGTCAAGCGGCCTCTTGTTGAAGTCCTTGGCGAAGCCCAGGCCGTACCGGCCGTTCTCGAGGGAACGGATGGCCTTCTGGAAGGCCTCCTTGTAGTTCTTGCCAATGGACATCACCTCGCCGACGGCCCGCATCTGCGTGCCCAGGCGGTCCAGCGCGCCCTTGAACTTCTCGAAGGCCCATCGGGCAAATTTCACCACAACGTAATCGCCCGACGGCGTGTATTTATCCAGCGTGCCGTCGCGCCAGTAGGGAATCTCGTCGAGCGTAAGCCCGCCGGCCAGCTTGGCTGAAACCAGCGCGATGGGGAACCCGGTGGCCTTGCTGGCCAGGGCCGAGCTTCGGCTGGTGCGCGGGTTGATCTCGATGACGACGACCCGGCCTGTCTTCGGGTCGTGGGCAAACTGCACGTTCGTGCCGCCGATCACCTCGATGGCGTCGACGATCCGGTACGAGTACTCCTGAAGCCGGGCCTGAAGCTCCGGCGAGATCGTCAGCATAGGCGCGGTGCAGTAAGAGTCGCCCGTGTGTACGCCCATCGCGTCGACGTTCTCGATGAAGCAGACGGTGATCATCTGCCCCTTGGCGTCGCGGACCACCTCCAGCTCCAGCTCCTCCCAGCCCAGGACGGACTCCTCGATCAGAATCTGGTGGATCATGCTGGCCGCCAGGCCGCGACTGGCCACCGTGCGCAACTCCTCGACGTTGTAGACCAGCCCGCCGCCCGTGCCGCCCATCGTGTAGGCCGGGCGAATCACCACCGGGTAGCCCAGCTCGGCGGCGGCCTTCTCGGCGTCCTCGACGTTGTACACCGCCTGGCTGGCGGGCATATCGATGTCCAGGCTTTTCATCGTCTCCTTGAAGGCGACGCGGTCCTCGCCTCGCTCGATCGCGTCGAGCTTCACGCCGATGACGCGCACGCCGTACTTGTCCAGCACGCCGGCCTTGGCAAGTTCCGACGAGAGGTTCAGCCCGGTCTGCCCGCCGAGGTTCGGCAGCAGCGCGTCGGGCCTCTCAACGGCGATGATCTCCGTCAGCGTCTCGACGTTGAGCGGCTCGATGTACGTCACGTCGGCCATGCCGGGATCCGTCATGATGGTGGCGGGGTTGGAATTGACCAGGACAATCTCGTACCCCAATTCCCGAAGCGCCTTGCACGCCTGGGTTCCGGAGTAGTCGAACTCGCACGCCTGACCAATGACGATGGGGCCCGATCCGATGATCAGAACCTTGTGAACATCCTCGCGTTTCGGCACTGTCGATTCCTTTTCCCTGACACCCGGCGAGCAAACCGGGCGGGCTGGCCGGGGCGGACAGGGTACACGCGGGCCCGCCACCGGACTGGCCGGTTCCTTTTCCCTAGCGGCCAGAGTGTACCGGCGCCACCCACCTGGCGCAAGCAGGAAATCTCAATTGCCCGACTATTTTCCGCGGGGCACGGGCAATGCCGGAGCCGCGGTCCCCTCGGGAGGCGCGGAGGAATAAAGAAGAAGGGCAAAAAGGGGTCAGGAACCTTTTTCAACAAAATAAAAATCTGGTAGAGTCGAGACGTGGCGCGGTGGCGGCAGGATCGGGGAGTAACCGTTGGCCGGCGGCTTTTACCTGACTGCCGGTGCCTCCGTGTCCCCCTCACTTCCGCAGCAACTGCTTCCTTCCCTTCTTGACGGCCGCGTCGCGGACCTCTGCCGTCTGTTCGAAGACGGCGTCCCACATGGCCTCGTCGGCGGCCGTCCACTCCATCTTGCGCCGGCCCATCGCGATCCGGGCCGTCTCGTACAGCTTGCCCTTGCCGAATCCCTTGGTAATGGCGCCCTCGAGGAACCAGGTGAAGGACGGGATGTACTTGGGCAGTGGCTTGCCCGTCGCGACGAGCAGCGTCATCGCGCCGACGTACGAGCCGGTGTTCAGCAGCGTGCCGATCGACGTCTTTGTGTGGTCGCCGATCAGCGAGCCGACCTTCGTCGAGCC
>CAYOBS010000315.1:0-1616 GCA_964402305.1 uncultured Planctomycetaceae bacterium
TTTCAACGCAGAGCACGCAGAGCACGCAGAGGATATTAGTGATTACTCCTTGAACTTGTTCACGATTCTCCGAACCCCATTGGTCAGGACGGGCACATTGAAGTTGATGAGCAATCCAACCTTGTGCCCGCTTAGCCTCAGGTACGACAAGAGCTGCATGCAGTGTATTCTCTCGACCACCTCGACGGACTTTAGTTCAACAATAACCGAGTTCTCCACTAACAGATCAATCCGATAACCGCAATCAAGCGTTACCCCGTGGTATACAACCGGCAGCGGCTTTTGACGTTCAAGGCTTACCCCGCGATCCGTCAACTCATGAGCCAGGCACGCCTCGTATGCCGACTCCAAGAGTCCGGGCCCAAGCTCGCGATGCACGTCAATCGCCGCGCCGATGATCTCTCGCGTCAAAAGATTGATCGGATTGTTCGGGTCGTCGGTCATAGCTCACTCGTCTCTTCTAAACTATCTCCTCTGCGTGCTCTGCGTGCTCTGCGTTGAACCTCTTCTCTCACTCCACGTCCACGGCGCCGACGGGGCAGGCCTTCTTGCAGCCGCCGCAGCGGATGCACTTTTCCGGGTCGATGCGGTGTTTCTCGTACGGCGCGAAGGCGATGGCGGCGGCGGGGCAGCCCTGGGCGCACCTGGTGCAGCCGATGCACTTGTCGTTGATGCTGTAGGTTATCAGCGCCTTGCACGACCTGGCCGGGCATCGGCCGGCCACGTGGGCCTCGTACTCGTCCCGGAAGTACTCGATGGTCGACAGCACGGGGTTCGGGGCTGTCTTGCCCAGTCCGCACAGGCTGCCCTGCTTGACGGACCGGGCCAGGTCGGCCAGAGCGTCGATGTCGGCGGCCACGGCCTGGCCCAAGACAAAGCGGTTGAGGATCTCCAGCATGTGGTGCGTGCCGATGCGGCAGAAGGTACACTTGCCGCACGACTGGTCCCGCGTGAACGAAAGGAAGTATCGCGCGATGTCGACCATGCAGTCGTCCTCGTCGAGGACCACCAGCCCGCCGGAGCCCATCATTGCCCCGACGGCGGTCAGCGCGTCGTAGTCGACCGGCGTGTCGGCAAGTCGCTCCGGCACGCAGCCGCCTGACGGCCCGCCGACCTGCACGGCCTTGAACTTCCTGTCGCCGGCCATGCCGCCGCCGATGTCCATGACGATCTGCCGCAGCGTGACGCCCATGGGTACCTCGATTAGCCCGCCGCGGCGGATCTTGCCGGCCAGGGCGAACACCTTCGTGCCCTTGGACTTTTCCGTGCCCATCGCCGCGAATGCCCGCGGGCCCCGGCGGATGATCCACGGGATCAGGGCGAACGTCTCGGTGTTGTTGACGAGCGTGGGCTTGCCCCACAGGCCCCGCTCGGCCGGGAACGGCGGGCGCAGATGCGGCATTCCGCGATTGCCTTCGATGCTGGCCAGCAGGGCGGTTTCCTCGCCGCAGACGAATGCGCCGGCGCCTTGCATTATCTTCAGGTCCAGCGAGAAGCCCGTGCCCAGGATGTTCTCGCCCAGCAGGCCCATTTGCCGGCACTGATCGAGCGCCTCGCTTATCCGCCGCACGGCCAGGGGGTACTCGGCCCGGATGTAGAAGTAGCCTTCGCTCGCG
>CAYOBS010000315.1:1716-4284 GCA_964402305.1 uncultured Planctomycetaceae bacterium
CCGCCGCACGGCCAGGGGGTACTCGGCCCGGATGTAGAAGTAGCCTTCGCTCGCGGCCACGGCGCGGGCGCCGATGATGACGCCCTCGATGATGCGATAGGGGTAGCTCTCGAGCAGCATGCGATCCATGAACGCGCCGGGGTCGCCCTCATCGCCGTTGCAGACGACGTACTTCAGGTCGCCCGGCGCCTGGCGGACGAGCTTCCATTTCGGACCGGTGGCGAAGCCCGCGCCGCCGCGCCCGCGGCACCCGCTGGCGGTCACCTGGGCGATGATTTCCTCGGGCGTCATTTGCGTCAGGCATTTTCGCAGCGCCTCGAACCCGCCCCGGCGGGCGTATTCATCCGCGTCGGTCGGGTCCATCACGCCGCTGTGCTCGGTGGCCACGTGAACCTGCGGGCCGAGAAACGCAGCCACAGGCGGGTCGCGCACCTCGATGCCGAGATTCATCACCGGCTTCCACGTCTCGTCGGTAAGCAGGCCCTCGACCAGGCGCGACGCCGTCGAGCCGATCAGCCGCAGCAGACCTCGCGGCCTGAAGTGCCGCCGGACGATCCGCCGGGCGTCGGGCGCCTGGACGCGGGCGTAAAGCGTGGACTGCCCATCCGGGCGGATGACCTCGACAAGCGGCGTCTGGTGGCACATGCCGACGCAGCCGACACGCTTGACGCTCACCGGCGCTCCGCTTGCCGCCAGGGCGTCCTGGAGCGCCTGCTGGACCTGGGCGCTGCCCCCGGCCTGGCAGCACGAGCCCAGGCCGATGCGGATCTCGCCCAGCGAGCCGCCGTCGGCGGCCAAAGCGACGCGCCTGGGGCGCCTGGCGCCGGCGGCCTTGCGATGCGCGAAGTCGGACAGCATCTGCTCGACACTCTCGCTGGTCAGATGCCCGTAGGTCACGTCGTCGATCCGCGCCACGGGCGCCAGCGTGCAGCAGCCCATGCAGGCGACGCGCTGGATGGTGTAGCGCCCGCGCGGGTCGGTGTCGCCACCGGCGGGGATCTCCAGGTGCTCCCGGAGCGAATCGAGCACGCTCTGAGACCCCTTGACGTGGCAGGCCGTGCCGACGCACACATGCACCAAGTGCTCGCCGACGGGCGTGTGGCGGAACTGGTCGTAGAACGTCGAGACGCCCGCTACGTCGGCGGCGGTGATCTCGCTGATCTGGCTGATCCGCTCCAGCGCCTCGGCCGGCAGGTAGCGGTAGTACACCTGGATCGCCTGGAGGATCGATATAAGCCCCTTGCGGGCGGGCCCGATGCGGGCGATCGTCTGGTCAACGTGTGTCAGATCGATGTCGGTCATTTTTCAAACGGCAATTTCTAAATCCTAATTCCTGATTTCTAAACAAATTCAAAACAGCAATTTCAAAACGCTTCGCTGCCACTGCGCACCTTCTTCGCGTCGGCGATATCATGGGCCTCTGGCGTTTGGGTCATTAGGATTTTGTATTTCGAATTTGTTTAGGACCTGCCTGCCGGCAGGCAGGTTTAGAGATTAGAATTTCGTATTTCTTCATGCACAAAATACTGCTCCCGGTTCACTCCTCGGATTCCTCATTCTTCTCGCTGCTTGCGGTGGCAGGCTGCGTCGCCGGGGCGGACTGTGCGCCCTGGGCGAGGCAGTAGAGGTTCTTCTTGCCGCGCAGGTAAATCCGCCCATCCTGGAAGACCGGGGAGGCGTATGCGGCCTCGCCCAGCGGGTTTGTCGCGAGCAGTTTGAACCGGCGGCCCGCCTCGCAGACGAACATCTGCCCCTTCAGGCCAAGCAGCCAGAGCTTGCCCGCGCAGAGCGACGGCGAGGCGTTGAAGGAAGTTCCCAGCGCCTTGTCGTAGGCGACTTGGCCGGTCCTGGCGTCGAAGCACGTCAGCTTGCCGCCGGTTTCGATCGTCCAGAGCAGCTTGCCGTCGGTCAGCGGGCTGGTCAGATCGGTCAGGCCCCTGTCGGACTTCCACAGGAGCTTGCCGGCCGTAACGTCGCCGGTCCCATCGGCCTTGACTGCGGCCAGGTACGTTTCGGCGCAGATCGAGTACGCGACGCCGTCGGCATAGGCGGGCGTGGAGGCCACGTCGCCGCCGTCGAGCGTTTTGGCTCGCCACAGCTCGCTGCCGGTGGCGGGGTCGTAGGAGATCATCCACGGGCTGGCGGCCGTGAGGAGCTGATCGGCCGCACCGACACGAACGAGCACTGGCGTCGCCCACGACGCCTTTACCGGCCGGCGTTGCTGCCAGACGATTCGCCCGGTCTGGGCGTCGAAGGCGAAGATCTTGGACATGTAGTCTTCGAGCGTGCCCTGGTCCCACAGCACGATCAGCAGGTTGCGGTACATTGCCAGCGACGAGCCGTGGCTGTAGGGGTTGTTGGGCTGCCCCATGGCCTTGGCCCATACTACTTTGCCGTCGTGGTCCAGGCAGGCGAGGTCGCCGTTGACGAAGATCGCAAAGACGTGCAGGTCGTCGACGACGGGCGTCGAGGCCGCGTAACCGGTGTCCTCAAACGGCTCCTTGATCCGCGCTGGGCTGCCGGGGATGTCTCTTATGGGCGTGGCCCACAGCAGGCGCCCAGTGTCGG
>CAYOBS010000316.1:0-4264 GCA_964402305.1 uncultured Planctomycetaceae bacterium
AGCCTGTAATACCGACGGCGGGTGCAAAATTTCACAGTTGCACGGCCCGATAAGATAGCGCATAGTGGATGGATAATGATATGAGGCAGATAATGGTGGGAGAGGAGTGGTCTTGTGAATCTGTCGCAGAAATGTCAATATGCAGTTCGGGCGATCCTGGAGTTGGCCAAGCGTCACGGCCATGGCCCGGTGACCGCAAGCGAGATTGCCTCCAGCCAGATTATTCCGCGGCGGTTTCTTGAGGTGATCCTCAACGAGCTCAAGCCGACGGGCCTGATCGGGTCCCGCCGCGGCGTGCGGGGCGGGTATTTCCTGTCCGGCAGGCCGAATGACATCAAGGTCGGGCAGGTGATCCGCCTGATCGACGGGCCGCTCGAGCCCGTCCGCTGCGTCGGCGACCGGACCAAGCCCTCGTGCCCCCTGAAAGACCGATGTGCCCTGGTGGAGTTGTGGTCCGCGGCCCGCAAGGCCGTCGAGGAAGTCTACGATGGCACCACCTTCCAGGACCTCGTCGAGCGCGAAACCCAACTCGACCGCCGCGCCGCCGGCGAATACTGCATCTGACGTTTTTGTACTGCCCTATGCGGAAATCGGCTTGCAACCGCGAGGCGGGGGCTATACTGTTCAGGATTCGAGGATGGGATTGTGACACGCGTTTAGATGTCGGGCATGAAGATGATATGGTGGCTTCCGGGCTGTAATGCCTGGGGAGGCAGAGGTGAAGATTCCGAAGCGGGCGAATGATTGGGTGGCTGCAATGCGAACTTCCCCAGAGGGCTCGCAGGTCGTGGCGAATTGCCAAGCCGAAGAGCATGTGCCGATTCCAGTCGCGCACGACTTCTTCCACACCCTGTCCGGCTCCTTTCCTACTGGCACGACACCGTCTCAAGCCATGAATAAGACCCTTGCTTCTCTGCCGCAATGCGCCCGATGTGGACCCAAGACGGACCTCGGATTGGCTCTGCTTATGCGGTTTGAGCGTCTTTCCCGCCTGGCGGATTCCGATGCGCTTCGCAAGGCCGGCGTCAGCGAACAGATGCTCATACGAAAACCAGGGTTAGCCGATAGAATAACGGAACTGTCTCTTGGGAACCCGAGCAACCCAAGGAATATCGTTTGGGCGGCATTAGAGGAGCCGGTTGTGTCGGACATTGCAAGCGGCTTCAGTCTGTCGCAGGTGCTCGACAAACTCGGCATAGCTGAAGTGGCTGTCGTCCCGTGGTACAGCGTTATTTATAGTGCGAACGACCTTGACGACGACTGCGCGGTCCCAACGGTTTTGGATGCGGGCGCCAACCATCGGTTCCGGCCGTCGAAGAAAGGCGCACAGTGCGGGATGACGAAACCTTGCACTGGTGCTTCCGCCGGATATCCAGAGTATGTTCACGCCAAGTGTGTCGTCAAGAGCCCAGGCATCGAGGTGCATACGGTAACATGACATGATTGTGACTAACACCACAATGAAACAGGCGATCTGGGAACGACTGACAAGCGATCCCGATGCTCTGGACTTGGACTACCGGATTGACGAACGCCCGGCGGACCTTTTTGCTCTGCGCGCCGCAAAAGGCGAAAGACCCGAAATCGTCGCCTCGCTGAGGTGCCTGCTCGTCGAAATCATCACCGGAGTGCTTGAGTCCAACTCAACGGAAGTAGCCCGATTCCTCCACAACGCGCTGCCGTTGTGCGACAGCCTGGCGGCGGTGGAATGCAAGTCGGCCCTGAAGCAGATTCTTCTTCTGGACAATCCTTCTGATTGGGATGGCAACCTGTCCGAGATTCAGGAATTGGCGTCTCGCGCCTTGGTGGGGATTCAGAAGGAGGATGCGGATTTTCGGTTCTGGGTGGACATCGCGGAGAAGGCGAATTCCTGTCTGCCCTACGCTCTGAATGCCGCCATCGAGATAGACCTGGACAAGGGCATGGACCTCGTTTGCGACGTGTATCTTCACTGTATGCAGGAAGAAACGACTGATGCTGTGGACTGGACGGTGGTTTACGAACTGGCCAAAGACCGCTATGGCGAAAAGGCAGTCGAGCGATCATGGCATCGCAGTTGTGCCCGCCATGAGGAAGAAGCCGATAATCTCCAAGAACATCCGCCCTTTGTGGTGGCCAAGAGGCATGGGCTTAGCCATCGTGGCAAGAAGTATCTGCGGGGAGGCGGGATGCGCCTCTATGAACCCGATTTCAAGGTCGTCCTCCTTGGAGCAATTCAAGAGAGCCTGCACGAAGCCAGAAAGCTCGATGAAGGCGATTCCAGGGTCGCCATTAGAGCAATTGAAGAGATACTGAACCGCACCCGGATGCGGTTGTCTGCGTCAGATCTATTTACGACGATCGTAGATGAAGATGTTGACCTTGAGCAACGGGCTCCGGCGAAAGCTCTCTCGGCAAGTGCTAAACAGAACGAGAAGAAACCCGGAAAAAAGTCAACAAAACAACCAAGCGGCAAGTAGGTTGCTTCACGTCCGAACTTCTTTCAACTTGTTCATCCGATTTGAACGTATTTGGTAGCACTTTCTCCGCCGGATCCGTTCATGGGTCGCGGCCCGCAACACAGTGACTGCGCCGTGTCGTCCCGCCTGGTAGTCTTATCCCTACCGGGACTTCGCGAGCCGCGCAACTCGCGGGCCAATCATCGCGCCATTTGCCATGGAGAACCCGGTTGCCCTTCCACTTGCCGCCTTTGGGCTGGTTGTTGCTTTGGCGGGGGGACTATGTATACTGACGACCGCAGGGCTCCGGATCGGGCGATGTGCGTCGGTGAAGCAAACAGGCCCTGGGGAAATGTTTTTCCCTATGCCCTATGCCCTATGCCCTAAGATCTATGACTTGCTTCACGAGTAATCGTAACACCGGGAAGGAACGGAACATATGAGACTGGCGGTGATCGGTTCCGGCTATGTTGGCCTGGTGGCAGGGGCGTGTTTTTCCAATACCGGCAACGACGTTACGCTGGTGGACGTTGACCCGCGGAAGATCGAGATGCTCCAACAGGGCCGGACGCCCATATACGAGCCGGGACTGACGGAGGTGATTCAGAGAAACGCCGCCGAGGGGCGGCTGGCGTTCACCACCGACCTGCCTTCGGCGGTCGCAAACGCGGAGGTAGTCATCCTCGCCGTCGGCACGCCGTCGGCGGCGGATGGCACGGTGGACATGCAATACATTGAGATGGCCGCCCGGCAGGTTGCGCGCGCCATGACCGGCTACACCGTCGTCATCACCAAGAGCACCGTTCCGGTCGGCACGCACAGCCGGCTGACCGAGCTGATGTCCGGCGAGACGGCCCAGCCGTTCGACTACGTCGCCAATCCGGAGTTTCTCAAGGAAGGCGCCGCGGTCAGCGACTTCCTCAAGCCCGACCGCGTCATCATCGGCCTTAGCAGCCAGCGGGCGCTTGGCATCATGCGACACCTTTACGCCCCGTTCATGCGGCGGTCGGAGCGGCTGCTGGTGATGGACCCGGCCAGCGCCGAACTGACCAAGTACGCCTGCAACTGCATGCTGGCCACGCGGATCAGCTTTATGAATGAGATGGCCCGGCTGTGCGACCACTACGGGGCGAACATCGACCTGGTCCGCCAGGGCATGGGCGGCGACCAGCGGATCGGGCCGGACTTCCTGTACGCGTCGCTTGGCTACGGCGGGAGCTGTTTTCCAAAGGACGTCAAGGCCCTGATAAGTTTCGGCCGGGCCGCCAAGCAGCCCATTCACATAGTCGAGGCCGTGCATGCCGTCAACGAGCTCCAGCGCGAGAGGGTCTTTCGGCGCATCAGCCGGCACTTCGGCGACAAGCTCGCGGGGCGAAAGTTCGCGATGTGGGGCCTGGCGTTCAAGGCCGGGACGGACGATGTCCGCGAAAGCCCGGCGATCGCCCTGGCCCAGTTGCTTCTGGGGGCGGGGGCGAGCCTGGCCGTACACGACCCCCAGGCCCTCGACACCGCTCGAGCCGCCCTTGGCGACAAGGACGTGGCCTACTGCCGGCACATGTACGAGGTGCTGCCGCAGGCCGATGCGCTGATTGTCTGCACGGAATGGCCAGAGTACCGCAGCCCGGACTTCCGCCGGTTGCGCCAGGCCCTCAAGCAGCCGCTGATATTCGACGGGCGGAACCTCTACGACCTCGACTGGATGGCGGACCTGGGCTTGCAATACGTAAGCGTTGGCAGGCCGGCGGTGGGGGGAGGGGGAAGTAAGAAGTAGGAAGTCAGAAGTCTGAAGTCAGAAGTCTGAAGTCAGAAGTCTGAAGTCTGAAGTC
>CAYOBS010000317.1:0-4256 GCA_964402305.1 uncultured Planctomycetaceae bacterium
GCCCTCGGCCGTGCGAATCGAGGAGATGATCAACTACTTCCAGTATGACTATGCCTTCCCGGTCGTGGGCGACGTCGCGGACCCGCTGTCGGTTCGTGCCGACCTGGCCCAGTGCCCGTGGTCGGCCGGGCACGTGCTGCTTCGCGTGGGCATCCAGGCCTTTGGCGGCGGCCGGGGCGGGGCTGATGGGGCGGAAGTCGTCGCACACGACGCGCGGGTAAGCGTAACTTTCGACCCGGGCGCGATCGCGAGTTGGCGCCTGATCGGCTTTGATGGGGCCATGTCCGAGCAGATCGGCCGGCAGGGCGAGCAGATCGCCGCCGGGCGGCAGGTGACAGCCCTGTATGAACTCATCCCGGCGGAAAGTCGTCTTGCCGGCGGCAGGGCGATCCTTGCGACGGCGTGCGCGGCTCGCGTGGATTACAGGCTGCCCGACGGCGGTGCGCGGGTGATTGCCGTCAATCCCGGCGGGCCGGCAGGGCGGTTCGAGGACGCCCCGGATGACTTTCGTTTCGCGGCCACGGTGGCGGGTTTCGGGATGATCCTGAGAAACTCGCCCTACAAGGGAACATGCACGGTTGCGGGAATGCTCAAGCAGGCCCTCTCGGCGCTGGGCGATGACCGGCTTGGGCGGCGGAGCGAGTTTGTAGCGGTGCTGCGCGAGGCAACCGGGCTTCTGCCCGCGGAGGAGTGAAACCCGCCATTGCCAGCGGGGCGGCGGTTTCTTAAAATGGGGTTGTGATCCGAGGGCCTTTGGCATTTTGGCATTTAGCATTTAGCCTTCAGAAGGTGGAAGGCGGAAGGCAGAAGTAGGAAGTAGGAAGGCGGAAGTAGGAAGTAGGAAGGCAGAAGGCGGAAGGCGGAAGGCGGAAACAACTCCTCTTTCCCCTCTTCACTTCTGCATTCAGCATTCTGCATTCAGCATTCAGCATTCAGCATTCTGCATTTGGCGTTCATTTGTGTTGGCCGGGGCGAAACGCAGGCCGGCGGAAGGATGTGAGATGGCGATCAAGATTCGGTGTCAGGATTGCAGCAAGAAGATATCCATCGACGAGGCGTTTGCCGGCGGCATGTGCCGCTGCCCGTACTGCAAGGCGCTGGTCTATGTCGAGGACTCCGCCGCCGGTGGCGGCAGGAACGCTTCCGGCGGCGCCAGGCCCGTCGCTCCGACGCACCGGCTGGCGGCGCCAGGCCAGGCTGTGCCAGCGCGGAGTCAAGCCCAGGCCGATGCCGAGGCCCGCGCAGCGGCTGACGCCGAGTATGTCCCGATGGCCAGGCCGGTAAAAATCCAAGGCATCATCACGATCGTCCTGCTTGTCCTGCTGGTGTTCATGGTTGGTGGAGGAATCGCCCTGGTCATAATTTACCTGCCCGGCGGCCAAAACGAAAACGTCCCGCCGCCGGATACCCAGCCGGTCAAGATTGACGTCCTGCCTGAACAGGGACCGGGAGTGGTTGACATCAAGATCACCCCCCCTGTGTTCTACGTGCTGGACGGCGGGTCGAGCATGCAGTCGACGTTCGACAGCGCCCGGCTTATGGTGCTCAAATCCGTGGAATCGCTGGGAGACGGCAAGTTCAACGTGATCGTCGCGGGCGAGGGTCAGGACAAGGTTATCGCGCCCGACCTGGCCGTCGGCGGCAAGAACGGCGCCCGGAAGTACACGCCGATGCTCCAGGAGATCGCCCCGACAGGCGCCGCGAACATCTCACGCGCGCTGAAGGCCGCGATAGCCAGGAAACCCAGGACTATCGTGCTGTTTACCCGCAAGGTGGTGGACGATCCCGCGGGCCTGGCCGGGCAGGCCAAGGCTCAGGGGACCGTCATTCATACGATCGTTCTCGACGGCGACAGCGAGGTAAACGAGTCAATGAAGAAACTCGCCGAGGCCGCGGGAGGACAGGCAAGAACCTTCTCCGCCGGCGCGCTGTAAAGCTGGCAAGGTAGGCTTCAGACTTCAGGCTTCAGGCTTCAGGAAAAGAGGCAAGCCGCACGATGC
Organism: uncultured Planctomycetaceae bacterium; assembly: GCA_964402305.1. GTDB lineage: Bacteria > Planctomycetota > Phycisphaerae > SM23-33 > SM23-33 > JAUWQU01. Next base: position 2,001 of record CAYOBS010000317.1, read on the forward strand.
ACTCTATTCCAGGAGTCTCCGGCCTCAGGCTTAAGGGATTGCCTCCGGCAGTTCTTCTTGCTGTTCCTGAAGTCTGAAGCCTGTAGCCTGAAGCCTCTGTCCCGGCACGCGCTTGCGGCCAGGGGGCCGCCGTGGTATCTTGCGGACCATGGCGCTAACCAAGGCGAAGATCGAGCGGAATATCCGGCGCATCGAGGAGAATGTCCAGACCGCCTGCGCCAAGGCCAACCGCCGGCCGGAAGAGGTCTCGATCATCGCGGTGACCAAGACCGTCGAGTTCGAGCCTGTATCCTGGCTGGTCGACCTGGGAATGACGGAACTCGGCGAGAGCCGCGTCCAGCATCTCATCACCCGCGGCCAAGAACTCGCCGAGCATCTCCGCCGCCGCCGCCAGCAGCCCGCAAGGGTCGTGCGATGGCACATGATCGGGCACCTTCAGCGCAACAAGGTCAAAGCCGTCCTGGACCGCTCGGAAATAATCCACTCCGTCGATTCGCTCCGCCTGGCTGAGGACATCAACGCCCGCGCCGAGAAGCTCAGCCGGCGCATCAGCGTGATGCTCCAGATCAACTGCTCGCGGGAAGACCGGAAGTTCGGCATTGCAGTAGGCGCAGCCACGCACCTGGGCGAGCTTGTCTCCACGCTGGCTAACATCCGCCTTGTGGGGCTGATGACGATGGCGCGCCTGAGCGACGATGCCGAGGCCGCCCGCCCCGCCTTCATCCGTCTTCGCGAGCTGTACGAGGAAATGCGCGGCGACAAGATCGGCGGCGACGACTTCCGGCACCTGTCCATGGGAATGAGCCAGGACTACCAGGTCGCCGTCGAGGAAGGCGCGACCATGCTGCGGATCGGCTCGGCGCTGTTCGAGGAGTAGGGCGAGGCTGCCCGATAATTAGCAGGGATGCAGGGGATTCAGGGGAAAGAAACGGCGGTTCAACGCAGAGCACGCAGAGCACGCAGAGAAGAGATTATGCACGCGCACTACCGGGGGCAATTATGAAGGGGCCGCTCCACATGGCGACAGCCTCCTGCTCTGCGATCTCTGCGTGCTCTGCGTTGAATCCTCTCTTTCCCCCGCATCCCTGCTTACGTCGTCAGCGCAGCCATTACCGCTTTGCAGAAGGCGGGCAGGTCGTCGGGTTTTCGGGCGGTGATTACGTTGCCGTCGACCACGCACTCCTCATCCACCCAGTTGGCCCCGGCGTTGATCATGTCGTACTTGATGGCGAAGAAGCTCGTTGCCCGCCGCCCGGCAAGGGCGTCGGTGCAGCAGAGCATCCACCCGCCGTGGCAAATCGCCGCCAGGACGATCTTCGCCTCGGCGCACTGGCGGATGAAACGGACCATCGTCTCGCTGCGGCGCATGAAGTCCGGGCACCAGCCGCCGGGGACGATCACGGCGTCGAAGTCCTTGCCGCTGACATCCTCAGCCGCCGCCCGCGAAACGCAGGGATAGCCGAGCTTCGATGGGTAGCTCTTGCCCGCCTCAGCCGCCACGAGCGTCACCTGCGCCCCGGCCTCGACGAAGCGGTAGTACGGATACCAGACCTCCATCTCCTGGTAGCCCTGGTCGAGCATTATGGCGATCTTTTTGCCTTGCAGCGTCATTGGCTGCTCCTTTCATGGTGCGTTGAAACAACGAAGGCCCGCTATGGCGGGCCCTCGTCGTCTGCCGGAGTGGAGATGAGGGGGTTCGAACCCCTGACCTTCGCATTGCGAACGCGACGCTCTCCCAATTGAGCTACATCCCCAACGCAAATGCCCAGTATACCGCTCCATGTCGGATTGTATAGCCCTTTTTCCGCCCGGTCAAGCGGTGCAGGCACTCTTGCCTGACAAGCCTTGCGTGGCCAGGCGTTTGCCGCGGCGCACCGGTTGGCCGATTTCCGGCCCTGTTTCCGCCCGGAATTTGCTTTGCCGCTGCCGCGGCGGAGGGTAAAATAAAAAAGCACTGACAGTGCATATGCGCGGAACTTAACAGGTCTCTGGTTAAAATAACTTCATGCCTTGGTGATAAGATGAACATATTGGCGATATTTCAACGTGGTTCCGGGCGTGGGAGTTGCCATTTGTCACAATTCGTTGCGGGCACTCGCGGACGCCGGGGCGGCTTCACTCTTGCTGAACTGATGGTGGTCATTGCCATTATCATCATCCTCGTGAGCATGCTCATGCCTTCCCTGGATGGCATCAGGGAGCGGGGATACGTCGCGCTCTGCCAGAACAACCTGGAAAAGATAAGCCAGGCCATGG
>CAYOBS010000318.1:0-4223 GCA_964402305.1 uncultured Planctomycetaceae bacterium
CGGGACTGGGGCTTCGCCGGTGACTATGTCGAGGCGATGTGGCTGATGCTCCAGCAGGACAAGCCGGACGACTACGTCGTGGCCACCGGCGAGACGCACTCGGTCCGCGAGTTTGTCGAGGCCGTCTTCAACATGCTCGGCCTGGACTGGGGGAAATACGTCAAGATCGACCCTCGCTACTTCCGCCCGGCCGAGGTGGACCTGCTGCTTGGCGACGCGACCAAGGCCCGCAAAGTGCTCGGCTGGAAGCCCAAGGTGAACTTCCAGGACCTGGTTAAAATGATGGTCGAGCACGACTGGGACCTGGCCCGCGAAGAGCGAGTGCTGGCCGACCACCGCGCCCTGAACAAGAAGAGCAGGTGAAAGACGCATGGACTTCTCCGCACAGCGAGTCGTAGTAACCGGCGGGGCGGGGTTTCTCGGCAAGATCCTCCAGGCCAAGCTGCGCGAGGCGGGCGTTGGGCCGGAGAACCTGCTGGTCCCGACGATCGAGCAATACGACCTCACGCGAGAGCCGGACGTGGAGCGGATGTATGCCGACATGGCGCCGACGGTTGTCATTCACCTCGCGGCCGAGGTCGGCGGGATCGGCGCCAACCGCGAGAACCCGGGCCGGTTCTTCTACTCGAACATGGCGATGGGCCTGCATCTTATCGAGCACGCTCGTCGCGTTGGGCTAAAGAAGTTCATCCAGGTCGGCACGATCTGCGCGTACCCGAAATTCACGCCCGTGCCGTTCATGGAAGAGAACCTTTGGAACGGCTATCCGGAAGAGACCAACGCGCCGTACGGCATTGCCAAGAAGGCCCTGTTGGTGATGCTCCAGGCGTATCGCCAACAGTACGGGCTCAACGGGATTTACCTGCTGCCGGTGAACCTCTACGGGCCGGGCGACAACTTCGACCCGCGCAGCAGCCACGTCATCCCCGCGCTTATCCGCAAGTTCTGCCAGGCCGGGAAGCAGGGCGACAAGCAGGTCATTGCCTGGGGCACCGGCAAGGCCAGCCGCGAGTTTCTTTATGTCGAGGACTGCGCGACGGGGATCATGCTGGCGACGCGGGATTACGACGGGCCGGACCCGGTGAACCTCGGCGCCGGCTTCGAGATAACCATCAAGGACCTGGCCGAGAAGATCCGCCGGCTCGTCGGCTACCAGGGCGAAATCGTCTGGGACGCCTCCAAGCCGGACGGCCAGCCCCGCCGCTGCCTGGACGTGACCCGCGCCAGGGAGCTTTTCGGCTTCCAGGCCAGGATGCCCTTTGACGAGGGGCTGCGGCGCACGATCGAGTGGTGGCGACAGGCCGGAGAGGTCTGAAGCGGCAGATTCTGCTCATGGTCCTGCCGGCGCCCTGGTGTTGGCCCGTTCTGGTGGAGACGACGATGGCTTCTTGGACTCGGCCGTGGGATTACCTGATCGTGACGGCCTCGAACGCCGCACAGGCCCAGGCTTACGAGCGGCAGCTCGACCTTCGCCGGCGGCTGGGATTGCTGGCGGGGGCCGGCGAGGTGCTGGTCGCGCCCGACCCCGGCGGCAGGCGGGTCGGCAGCGGCGGCAGCACGCTTTGCTGCCTTGCGGCCGTGCTGGAACGCCGCCTGGCCGGCAGGGCCGCGGCGGGCGGGCCCGAGGCCTGGCTGGAGGTCCTGCGGACCCTGCGGATACTCATAGTCCACGCGGGCGGCGACTCGCGCCGGCTGCCGGCCTACGGGCCGTGCGGGAAAATCTTCGTGCCGGTTCCCGGCGAAAGCGACTCGGCCATTCCCGTGACGCTCTTCGACCGCCAACTGCCGACATACCTCGGCTTGCCTCCTGGTCCGGAAAACGCCGGGCAGATCGTCGTTGCGGCCGGGGACGTGCTGCTTAGCTTCGATGCCGATTCGGTGTCGTTCGACTCGCCGGGAATGACCGGCCTGGCATGTCGGGCCGAGCCCCAGCAGGCCAGCCGCCACGGCGTTTACTGCCCCGGCGAGGCCGGGCGGGTGAGGCTGTACATGCAGAAACCGTCGCCGGATGCCCAGCGGGCCGCCGGAGCCATCGACCGCTACGGCCAGAGCCTGCTGGACATCGGCGTGCTTGGCTTCGACGCCGCCACGGCCGTGACGATGCTGCGGGCGTTCGAAGTTGCCGCGCGCCCGGATGGGCGCCTGGCCTGGTCGGACGAGATGGGCCGGCGGATTGAGTCAGCCGGGCTGGACATCTACCGTGAGGTCTGCTGCGCGATGGGCGACGAGGTCACGCCCGACAGCTACAGTGCCGCCGTGGGGGCCGGCGGCTCGGCCTGGGACGATGTGACGCTGGGTGGGCTGCTGGAGTCCCTCTCGGCCGCGGCGTTCAGCGTGCGCGTGCTGCCCATGTGCGGGTTCCTGCACTTCGGCACTACGCGGCAGATCATATCCAGCGGCCTGGACCTGCTGCAAAGCGACCAGGGAGTTTCCAGCCTGCGAACACACCTGAGCGTCAACAACGACGATGCCGGAGGGCAGGTCGCCGGCGAGCACTCGTGGGTTGAGGGCTGCCGTATTCGCTCGGATGTGCAGTTGGGCGGCGAGAACGTGCTTGTGGGCGTGGACATCGACGAGCCGCTGAGCCTTCCGCGCGGGGTGTGCCTGGATGTCCTTGCCGGCGCCGACCGCCTTGGCCGGCCCACGTGGTTCGTGCGATGCTACGGCGTGGATGACACGTTCAAGGACCCCGCCGGACAGGGCACCACGTTTTTCGGCATGCCCATCGAGGACTGGATGAAGGCGATGGAGGCCGGGCCGGAAGACCTCTGGCCCGCGGACGCCGCCGAGCACGAACGAGCGTTGTGGGAGGCGCGGCTCTTCCCGGCCGTGGCGGGCGCCGGAGATTACCGCGCGTGGCTCTGGCTTGCCGACCCGGCCGGCGCATCGGCCCGGCAGCGTGCCGCGTGGCGAGAGGCCGACCGATACAGCCTTGGCGAAATCGCGAACCTTGCCGACCATGCCGCGTTCCACGCGCGCCGCCGGCAGATACGCGCCAAAGAGATCAGCCGGTCGCTACGGCGGATGTTCCGCAACGACAGCGGTTTTTCGGCCGCGGAACTGGCCTGCGTCCTTGCCGACGCCGCCGACCGTGGCGAACTGGCGGCCCGCCTGCTGGCCGAGGCTCAGTGGATCTGCGATGACCATGCCTCGGCCGGCGCGTGGTCGGCGGGGTTCGGTTTCTCGCGGATCATGTATTCGCTTGCCTCGGCCGTCGCGTCTCTGGCGGGGCGGGATGATGCGGAGTTGCTGGACTTTCTGCCCGGCCTCGACCGGGCAATTACGCCGGCCTCGCGGACCTGGCTGGAGACGCTGGGCCTGGCCCCGCGGGCGGGGCAAACGGTCGAGCAGTGGACCCGCCAGGCGAGAGCCGCGGCGTTTCGGCAGGTGAACCTCACGATCATCGCCAGTGGCCGGGCGCGCCGCCCGCAGCCTCTCAGCGCGATGCGGACAGACGAGATCGTCTGGGGCCGGGCCCCGGCCAGGCTGGACCTCGGCGGGGGCTGGTCCGACACGCCGCCGTACAGCCTCGAGTGGGGCGGATGCGTGCTCAACGCGGCCGTCAACCTCAACGGCCAGCCGCCGATCCAGGTCTACGGACGGGTGGTCGGCGAGCCTGTAATCCGCATCGGCTCGATAGACCTGGGCACGCGGATCGAGGTCGCGGACCTCGACGACCTGCTCGGCTTCGGCCTGGCCCAGGGCGAGTACGCTCTGGCCAAGGCGGCGCTGGCTATCTCGGGCTTCTCGCCCGACTCGGCCCAGTGGAAGGGCGAGCCGACCCTGCGCGAGATGCTCGATCGTTTTGGCGGGGGCATCGAGCTTACCACGCTCGCGGCCATTCCAAAGGGCAGCGGGCTGGGCACCAGCAGCATCATCGGGGCCGTGATCCTGGCGGTTGTCAACCGCCTGATGGGCCGGGAAATGACGCGCCGCGAGTTGTTCCACGGCGTGCTCAGGCTGGAGCAGGCGCTCACCACCGGCGGCGGCTGGCAGGACCAGGTCGGCGGGGCGGTCGACGGCGTGAAGGTCGTCACGACCCAGCCTGGGCTCGTGCCGGACCCGAGCATCCATTATGTCCCCGCCGACGTGCTGGACCCCAAGGCCAACGACGGCTGCACGCTGCTCTATTACACGGGCATAACCCGCCTGGCCAAGAATATCCTCCAGCATGTCGTCGGGCGCTATCTCGCCCGCGACCGAGCCGCCATGGCGACGCTGCG
>CAYOBS010000319.1:0-4212 GCA_964402305.1 uncultured Planctomycetaceae bacterium
GGATTGGAATACTTCGTCCGGCGGCTGGTATGACCTTGGTCACTGGGTTGAGATCACGGCCACGGCAACGGACGATGGCAAACCCGAACCCCCCGCGCTGCTGACCTACGAGTGGACAATGACCAAGCCCGGCGCCGCGCCGCTTATTATAGCCGGGAAAACCAGCGCCTCGTTGCACCTGACCCTCGCCGATATCGCTTCCCTGGGACTGCCCCCATATGTGGGCGTGGATGACCCCTCGTATCACTGGGGCCTCAGCGTGAGGGCATCTGACAGTGCCCTTTGGTCGGGTGCTTCGGCCCCCATCGACGTATTCGTCCCCGAGCCGGCCACGATGGGCCTGCTGAGCTTCGGCATCGTCGGGGCGCTGCTCAGGCGTCGTCGTAGTGCGTAAGCTGAAGCTGACTTGATTCTCTGATCTCCCTTAAAGGCGGCCTCCGTATGGAGGCCGCCTTTTTGCGCGCCGTGCCGCGAAGCCTTTGGAGTGCGGCGACAAGTCCCGGCGCGCCGGGACGCCTTCGCCGCTTTGGCTCGTGCCAGTGCATCCGCATCCAGTGTACGTGCAAGCAAAAGCGGCGAGGTCGCCCCTGCTTCGCCCCTCCTTCGCCGAGTCGCCGACGCGCCAAAGCCGCTATGGCGACGGCGCGGCTACGGAGGGCTACGCAGGGCCTTGTCGCCGCACTCCAAATGCTATCGCGTTTTCGAGATGTTTGCCCGGCTACCGGCCTAGTCGATAGCCGCTCGCCCACTGCGCAAGAGCCGCGACAATGCGAAGCCTTTGGAGTGCGGCGACAAGACCCGACGAAGTCGGGGCGACCTCGCCGCTTTCGCTTGCCGACCCCTGTGATTAACGGGCATGCAACTTCCGCGAAATCCATCCGTGCCCGATGCGTTTCATCGTGTTCGTAAGGTTCTTCCGCTTCCGAACAAAAGCGGCGAGGTCGTCCCTGCTTCGCCCCTCCTTCGCCAAGTCGCCGACGCGCCAAAGCCGCTATGGCGACGGCGCGGCTACGGAGGGCTACGCAGGGCCTTGTCGCCGCACTCCAAAGGCTTCGCCCTCCCCCGGCCCTTCGAGTCCAGTCCCCATTTTCAGTCCCGTTCCTACAGCCTCCAGGGTGCCCTCAAGGCCCGGCGGGTCATGCGGCCGGCCTGGTCGTCGCCGACGATGACTTCCTTCTGCCAGTCCCATTTGATCTTCCGCCCGGTGCGGATGGCGATGTCGGACAGTTGGCTGATCGTGTCGGATCGCACGGCATCGTCGATATTGCTGACCGGCTGGGTGCGGGTCTTGATCGCGTCGATGAAGTTCTGCCCGTGGTTGGTGCTGGCGGGCAGGCGCTTAGCCTCGGGGCCAAGGCGAGTCTTGGCAATCGACTCCGGATCGCTCGACAGGCCGCCACGGCTTACGCTGATGCTGCCCTTGGCGCCGGTGAAGATCGTCAGGTCGCCGCCGTCCTTGAAGATGAACTCGACGCCGCTTGCGTACTTGCCGCGGATGTTCCACGTGGTGACGGTGTTGAAAAGCCCCTCGGTGGGGATCGTGCCGGTGCCCTCGTACTCGACGGGCACGGCCTGGTCGGGCTTGAGCGGCCAGACCGCGATGTCCAGCGGGTGGGCGCCCCAGCCGGCCAGGAAGCCTATGGAGTTGTCATAAACGTGCCACGACCCGCTGGACGTGCAGCGGTCCTTCGTGTACGGCGAGACCGGGGCCGGGCCGAGCCACAGGTCGTAGTCGAAGCCCTCCGGCACGGCGATGGCCGTGGTTGACCCGCCGGCAGCGCCGGCAGGGGCGTGGACCTCGATGCTCTTGAGGTCGCCAATCAGCCCGTTGAGTACCAGCTCGCAGCCCCGGCGGCAGTGCTCGCTGGATCGCTGCTGGGTTCCGTACTGGAAGATGCAGCCATGCTGCTTGACGGCGGCACGGGCCTTGAGGTCCCAGTCCAGGCACAGGCCCAGGGGCTTCTCGACGTACATGTCCTTGCCGGCCTTGGCGGCCGCAATGAGGATCGGCACGTGCCAGTGGTCCGGCGTGGCGACGACGACGCCGTCGATGTCCGCCCTGGCCAGCAACTCGCGGAAGTCGTGGTAGGGCTTGCATATCTCGCTGCCGGCACGCTGGTTGATCCGCGAGGCCGCGCTATCCCGACGTTTGGTGAACGCGTCGGCCACGGCGATGCTCCGGCAGTCCTTGAGGCCCAGGAAGCCGCCGAGCAGGCCGCTTCCTTGCCCGCCGACGCCGATATGGCCCAGCGTCACTCGCTCGCTGGCTGCCGGCACGCCGTCTTTGCCCAGCGCGGCCGACGTTATGACGTACGGCGCGGCCGCCGCCCCGACGGCGATGGCCGCCGTGTTGCGAAGAAAACCTCGCCTGCTTAGCATCCGCCTTGCCGATGACTTCATGATTCGCTCCATTTCCTGGGCCTTTCGACAGCCATACAATGTTGAACGCTTATTTCGGGGACAGATACCTTTATTCCTTGGTATTTCCCGAAATACCAAGGAATAAAGGTATCTGTCCCCGGAATGCTATTTAACCCCCCGCGGGGATCAAACTACCGCGCGCGACTGGAGGTCTGCCTGGCGTTTCAACTCGGCAAGGTCTTCCTGGAGATGCAGGATCCGAGTGGCGCTTCGCAGGTGGATCTTCAGGTCCATGGGTTCGAACGGCTTGAGCAGGTAATCATCGGCCCCGCAGACCAGCACCTTCATGATGTCATCCCGGTCGCGGGCGCCGGTGACCAGCAGCACGTAGGCGCCCTGGCTATTGGGATCGCAGCGGATCATCCGCGCAAGCTCGAAGCCGTCCAGCCCTGGCATCATCCAGTCCAGGATGACCAGGCTCGGCCTGTCGGGCGCCTGCATGACGTCCCACGCCTCGTTGCCGTCGCAGGCCGGCACAACTTCGTAGTTCCACTCGGTCAGGAGGCTTTCCAGCAGGGCAAGGTAGGTCGGGTCGTCGTCGGCCACTAGTACGCGCATTTGAGTTCTCCCATCGGACGCCGGCGTCCGGGGTAGAGCACCACCCGCACTTCCCATGTCTATATCGACGCAAGGACGGGGCGAGTTTGGCAAGAAACAAAAGGCCGCAGTCGCACATGAAGTATCGGTTCACCCGGAAACATCAAAAGCCGAGGCCGAGGCCGAGAACGAGGACGAGAACGAGGACGAGAACGAGAACGAGGACGATGGCTGTCGCCTAACCCCTACTACCTACTACCTTTTTCCTGGCTCATAGCTTGCGGTCCAGGCGGCGGTACTGGATGGCCTCGGCCAGATGATGGGCGGCGATGTCGGCGGCGCCTTCCAGGTCGGCGATGGTCCGGGCGATCCGCAGCACCTTGTCGTGGGCACGGGCGGACAAGCCCAGTTCCGTCATCGCCTGCTTGAGGATCGTCTCGCCGGCCGAGTCGAGCCGGCAGAACTTCCGCACCTGCCGGCTGGTCATCGTGGCGTTTGTCGTGGTCGCGCTGCTGATGCCCGAGTTGCTTGTGCCGGCCCCGGCTTGGGCTGACTCCGGGCCCGCGCCGTGCGAGCCGCCGCCCGCGCCGGCATTGCCGCCCGCGCCGCCTTGGCCGCCTTCACCAAAAAGCCTCGCGGCCTGGGTGAACCGCCGGCGCTGGATCTCTCTCGCGGCGACGACCTGCTTGCGCATGTCGGCCGAACTCGTGCCGTCGTCGGTCGAGCGCAACTGCTTCCACGGCACCGGCGGCACCTCGATGTGAATGTCGATGCGGTCGATCAGCGGCCCGGAAATCCGCGAGAGGTACCGCTCGATATTGTTGGGCGAGCACGTGCATTTCCGCTTGGGGTCCGTGTAGTAGCCGCACGGGCAGGGGTTCATCGCCGCCACGAGCATGATCCGGGCGGGGAACTTCAGCGTGCTATGTACCCGCGGGATCGTAACGTAGCCGTCCTCGAGCGGCTGGCGGATCATCTCCAGGGTCGCGCGGGCGAACTCGGGGAACTCGTCGAGGAACAGCACGCCGTGATGGGCCAGCGAGACCTCGCCGGGCTGCGGTATGGCCCCGCCTCCAATCAGCGCCGCGGCGCTGGAGCTGTGGTGGGGCGTCCGCACCGGGCGAACCGCCATCAGCGGCTGACCCGGCTCGAGCAGCCCGCGCGACGAGTAGACCCGCGTGGTCTCCAGCGACTCCTCCGGCAGCAGCGGCGGCAGAATCGTCGGAATCCGCTGGGCCAGCATCGTCTTGCCGC
>CAYOBS010000320.1:0-4199 GCA_964402305.1 uncultured Planctomycetaceae bacterium
GCACTTCCTTAAGCCATTGTTCGTCTTCTGGCCGCTATTGGCCATATTTGTAACATGTGCTATATGCTGCGTATGCGCAACAGGCTCCGCGATGCCGTCTGGCCGAAAACACGTTAAGGAAGTGCCATTCGTTCCTGACCCCGTTGCTCCGTCATGGGCGACCCAGCCGACATGATCGCCCGCGCGGCCGGGGCGTGCGGCGCCGACGTGGTAGTGCTGACGACCCACGGCAAGGCCGGCACGGAGGCCTTCTGGTCCCGCAGCCTGCCCCCCAAGCTCCTGCGGCGCCTCGACGTGGCCTTCCTGCTCGTGCCGGCGGAGGCGGAGTCCGCGCCCAGCCCTGGCGGGAAATAGCAAACCGGCGGGTGAGGCTTGCTTGTCAGACCGAGAAAGACGCGCAAATACCTCCAATATGGATACAATCGTAGTTCAAAACAGGTTTAGAGGTGCCGCCAGATTTTGAAGATGTAGAGTATTACATGGGATGAAGCCGCTAGTTATGCTTTGATGGGCAGTTTAGAACTGAGCGGGGGGAGGCTATCGACATGTTTGGACATTCTGGGCGAAATACATCACCGAACTTCTTCCGCGATGATCAGGAGACGTTCATCCGGTCATGGTGGTTTGCGACCGTGATGGTTATGAAGGTTGCCAAGGCCAGACAGGCAATGGATGAGGTAACAGGGCTCGCCTATTTTCGTGACTCGGGCATGTTTGATGAGCAGAAAGATCTGCAAGAGTTCTATGAGTTGCTTGCATATGTATCCTGCGTCGTCCTCGACCGATTGCGTGACGATATTGAGCGCACTCACGGCTGGACCGACGAGACCCACGACCTGCATATTGGGTATATGGTTTCGCTTGGCATGGCATTGGATCAAGTCTTTAGCCTTAGGTCTGACAGTGAGAGAGTGTTTGTCGATCTACTGCAAGACTACTACTGGCCAAAGTATGGCGAAGAGTTTGATGAGTTCTGGGGATTGGGGGACGAAGACGAAGGAAAGACGCTTGACGAGTTGAACGAAGAACTCAGCGAAAGCATCTCAACGCTTCTGTCGGGCGATTCCGACGATGAGCATTACAACACCCATTGTTATTATGCCTTCCGGATTGGACATATTTACGATGTGGTTGACCCGGCGAAGGTCATTGAAAACGCTCAACCCTATTGTGATCTTGTCATGCAGTTGTATGCACCCGCCTTCCTTGAACTTCCTGTAGATAAGCTGAAAGCAGATTTGAGTGAGTTGTATTCATCCACAGATGACGGGGAATAGAAGTAGCGGGCAGTCACGAATGGTACTGCTGTCTGGAACGGCCGTCGATGTTGCCGGGCTATGCTCTCTGCGGCGCCATGCTTTGGCGGCCATTGGCGAAAGCATGTTCCGTCGAGCACGGTTCCTATTCGTTGCCGGGACGCCGCGAGATGCGACAGCCTTTGGAGTGCGGCGACGAGGCCCGACAAAGTCGGGCCGACCTCGCCGCTTTGGCTTGTTTGGCGACGGAATCTTCAATCCCAGGCAGTCTTGGCCTAAGCGCAGATTTGCCGAGTTCTTTGCGTCCCGCATTGGCGGGCACGTGGTCCACGATCCAAAGCGGCGAGGGCGCCCCTGCGGGGCTTGTCGCCGCACTCCAAAGGGCAAGCCGCTGCCGAGGCATTTTCCGCGAGGAAACTCATTGTATCTCACCGTAATTGTTGTTACACTGACGGGCTGCGCGCGGCAGTGGTTCGCGCGTCCGGTGTTCAGGAACTGACAAGGGAGTTGAACCCGCCCAATGCCATTCAAGACGCTACGGCTTATCGAACCGCTGCTGCGTGCCATCCAGTCCGAGGGGTACGTCATCCCCACCGCCATTCAAACACAGGCCATTCCCCACGTGCTGGAGGGCAGGGACCTGATGGGCTGCGCGCAGACGGGAACAGGCAAGACGGCCGCCTTCGCGCTGCCGATCCTCCAGCGGCTGCACGGACATGGGAAGATTCCCAAGTCGTCCGGGCGCGCAGGGGCTGCCGGCCATTCCAGGCCGATCCGCGCACTGATCCTGACGCCAACGCGTGAACTGGCTGCCCAGATCGACGAGAGTTTCCGTGTTTACGGCCAGCACACGGGGCTGCGGCACACGGTCATCTACGGCGGCGTCAGGCAGGGCCCGCAGACCCAGGCGTTGCATCGCGGGGTGGACATCCTGGTGGCCACGCCAGGCCGGCTGCTGGACCTGCTCAACCAGCGGCTGCTGAGCCTGAGCGGCGTGGAAATCCTCGTCCTGGACGAGGCCGACCGCATGCTGGACATGGGCTTCATCCACGACATCCGCCGCGTCATCGCGCAGATGCCCGCCCGCCGACAGACGCTGATGTTCTCGGCGACCATGCCTGGCGAAATCCGCTCGCTGGCCAACACGATCCTCCATGACCCGGTGCATGTGAAGGTGGCCGCGGAGTCACTGGCGGCCGACACGGTCAAGCAGGCCCTGTACTTCGTTGACACCGAGAGCAAGGCGCCGCTGCTGGTGCACCTGCTCCGGGACCTCCGGATCACGCGGGCATTGGTTTTCACCCGCACCAAACATGGGGCCGACAAGGTCGTGCGCCGGCTGCTGCACGCCGACGTTGCCGCCGAGGCCATTCACTCCAACAAGTCCCAGAATGCCCGGATGCGGGCGTTGGCGAATTTCAAGGCCGGCAAGACGCGGGTGCTGGTCGCCAGCGACATTGCCGCCCGCGGGCTGGACGTTGACAATATCTCGCACGTGATCAACTACGATCTGCCCAACGTGGCTGAAACGTACGTTCACCGCATCGGCCGAACGGGCCGGGCGGGCGCTGCCGGCCAGGCCATCTCCTTTTGCAGTGAGGAGCAGCGCGACGACCTGCACGAGATCCAGCGGCTGCTGGGCAAACCAATTCCCGTGCTGCATCACTCGATCAAGGCTGCCGCCCCGGCGATGGGAGCCGGCGGGCCTCAGACCAGGCAGGTTTCGGCGCGGACCGGCCAGGCTGGCAAATCCGGCCAGTCCGGCCAGGCCCCGCATTGCGACCATGCCGCGCGCAGAGCGGCCACGCCCGAGCAGCAGAAGAACGAATTCTGGAGCAACCGCCGGAATCGCGGCGCCAGGGGAGGGGCAAGACCAAAGTTCAAACGCCGAGGCCGATAACGGCGGACAGGCAGGGCGGTCTTTATCGGGGAAGGATCAACAGGCGCGGAGCCCGCGGCCTACCGCGGCATCCTGAAGGTCGAGTGCGACAAGGAGGCCCGGCGTTGGCAGTCGCGCTCCCATTCAGCCTGGTCGAGGTCGTACTCCGCGTGCATCAGTTGCTGGAGGATGTCATCGACGGTCTTGGACGAAAGGTCTTTGCGGGATTTCAGCCGCCTGACGGCCGCCTGAAAACGGATGTCACGGCTTCCAATGCCGTCGCAGCCAAGTGATTGCAGCGTGGTCAGCGCGCCCTCGATCTCTTGCCGAGAGAAACTCACCAGGGCATGGCGGGCCAGAACGTCGCGATAGGCCGTGTCGGCCGCCGCCACCGAACCGTCTGAGGACGACTCATAAAGGGACGACTCATAAAGGATGCTCTTCATTGTGAATCACTCCCGGCATTGCACGCCAGTTCGCGGCCTCGCACACAACTCGATGCTTATCACCAGGATCTCGCATCGCCGGCGCGGCAGGCCGCGCGGGACGAAAGAACAGCGGAGCCCCGCAAGGGCCAGGGCTCCGCGATTCTTCCCGCGATGCCTAGTAGCGCCGGCCGCCGCCGCCGCCGCCACCACCGTATCCGCCACGGCCGCCGCCGCCTTCCGGGCGAGGCTTGGCCTCGTTGACCGTCAAGGCGCGCCCGGAGTGGTCGCGGCCGTTCAGGGCGGCGATCGCCGCCTGCGCTTCGGCGTCCGTGGCCATCTCCACGAAGCCGAAGCCCTTGCTCCCGCCGGTGGCCTTGTCCATGATGACGGTGGCGCTGCCAACTGTCCCGTACGGTCCGAACAACGCCATGAGATCCGCGTCGTTCACATCGTACCCGAGGTTCCCAACATACAACTTCTTGCCCATGAGAGTCTCCTGTCATAGAGGGCTAGTGGATCCCGTTTTTCCTTTCTGGGATCCTTCAGAAAGAGGCTTCGATTCCGGCCCAAGGAGTCAGGAGCGTCAGGCGAGAGTTGTTGGCGGGAGGTCAGGTTATGGCTGACATCCCGTGCATA
>CAYOBS010000321.1:0-4188 GCA_964402305.1 uncultured Planctomycetaceae bacterium
TTGCGGGCCTGCACAATGAGCTTGCGGCCCATCGGCGTGGGCTGTTTGCCGGTCACGCAGCCGGTGCATAACCGCCGTCCATCAATCTGGATGCAGGGTCCGAGGTCGCCCACGTTGAGGTATCGCAGGCTGTTGACGCCCAGGTCCCTGGCCATCCGGCCTAGCATCGCCGGCGTGGGTTTGCCATTGTAGCCGGGCGGTGTGTAGCGCGGGGCGAAGAGTTCCTTGAACGTTGACATGTCGATTCCGTAGAAGCACGGCGCGATGATAGGCGGGCAAGCCACGCGGACGTGGACCTCTATCGCGCCGCCGCGCTTGAACAACTGCTCGACCAGTTCCGCCATGGTCGTCGAGCGGACGATCGAGTCATCGACCAGGAACACCCGCTTGCCGGCGAGCACCGACGGCAGCGGCGTGTACTTGCTGTGGGTGCTGCGGCCGCGGATGTCCCTGGGCTGGATGAACGTCCGCCCGACGTAACGGTTGCGGATGAGGCCCTCGACGGAGGGTATTCCCAGCCGGTACGCGAAGGCGTCGGCCGCCGCCTTGGCGGTGTCCGGCACGGGCACTACGATGCAGTTGTCGTCGATCTTCTCGGTCTCAGCCTCGGCCAGGCGCTGGCCGGCACGGGCGCGGGACAGGTACACGCTGCACCCGTCGGCGACGCTTGCCACGCTGGAGAAGTACACCCACTCGAAGAAGCAGTGCGCCGGCGTGCGCCGCGGGGCGAATTGCTCGAACCGCAGCTTGCCGTCCTCGACGATCGCCATCTCGCCGGGGGCCAGGCTGCGGATGTCCGTGAAGCCCATGTTGCTCAGGGCGACCGACTCGCTTGCGGCCGCGAAGAGCCGGCCCTGGACTGCCCAGCTTAGCGGGCGGAAGCCCACCGGGTCGCGAGCGACGAACATCCGCCCCATGGCGTCGAGGAACACGATGTTGTACGCCCCGTCGAAGTCCCGCGCCATGGACGCCGTCACGCGGCGCAGCGCCGGCGCGCGGTCCCCGCGAAGCCGGTAGGCCAGCGAGTGCATCAGGATCTCGGTGTCGGTGTCCAGCGTGAAGTGGTAATCCCGCCTGCTCAGGAGCCGGTCGCGGAGGTGGACGTAGTTGGCCAGGTTGCCGTTGAAGGCGAAGCTGAACCACTTCCACAGCCGCCCGTGGTGACGCTCGAACGGCTGGGCATACCGGGCATCATCCAGGCCGCACGTGGCGTACCGGGTGTGGCCGATGCAGGCCGGGCCGGCATACTGCTGGAGGATCGCGCTATGCTTGCCCGGGTGGCTCATCCGGAAGACTTCCGACACCGTCCCGGTGTCCTTGAACGTGTCCAGAAGCTGCGCCCGGCCGGGCATGAAGCTCGACAGCCCCGCCGCCAACTGCCCGCGGTTCTGGAGGTCCAGCAGCATCGCAGGCATCCACGCCGTGACGTTGCCATCCCTCACAGTCCTGCTGGCCGGGCCGTCTGGCGCCGCCTTGGCGCCAAGCCAGTACAACGCCGCCACGCCGCACTCGTGATGTAGCTCGTCGCTCAAAATCGTCTCCGCACGCCGACTGCTCTGCGGCCCTCGGGACTCCGCCCCACGCCAAGCCCTGAATATAGCCGAAACCCCGGCCGCAACCAAATGCCAACCGTCGCTAAATCCGCTGCCGCCAAATCGCCGCTTGGCTGGGGCTCACCCGGCTGGTATGATTCGGCCCTGGGCTTGCGGGATTCTGGAGCGATTCGCCGCTCCCGCCCGGCCGGTGGTAAGCTTGTTCGCCACATAGGGAAAAGGAAAGGTACGACAATGGGCGGTTTTTTCGGCGTGTCCTCGAAGGAGGACTGCATACAGGACCTGTTCTACGGCACCGACTATCATTCCCACCTTGGCACCATGCGAGGCGGACTTGCGGTGCTCAACGGCAACGGGCAGGGCAACGGCTTCACCCGCGTGATCCACAACATCACCAACGCCCAGTTCCGCTCGAAGTTCGAGGATGACCTGCCCAAGCTCCACGGGCGAAGCGGCATCGGCATCATAAGCGACTTCGAGGACCAGCCGCTGATCATCGGCTCGCACCTGGGCGTCTTCGCCATTGTAACCGTCGGCGTGATCCGCAACGTCGAGGCAGTCGTTGCCGAGGCCTACCGAAAGGGCGCGGTGCATTTCTCCGAGATGAGCGGCATGGGCATCAACCCGACGGAGCTTGTGGCCACGCTTATCGCCCAGGAGCCGACCTTCGCCGACGGGCTGCGGCGCGTGCAGGACATCGTCGAAGGCTCCTGCTCCATCCTGCTGCTGACGCAGGACGGCGTCTACGCCGCCCGCGACCGGCTGGGGCGGACGCCGATAATCCTCGGCCGGCGGGACGGGGCATGTGCGGCCGCGCTGGAGACGTGCGCGTTTCCGAACCTCAGTTACGAGGTCGAGCGCGACCTGGGCCCCGGCGAGATCGTCCGCATCACGCCGGAGGGCTTCGAGCAGCTTTGCCCGCCCGGCGATCGGATGCAGATATGCACGTTCCTGTGGGTTTATTACGGTTACCCGGCCAGCAGCTACGAGGGGATCAACGTCGAGGCGTCCCGCAACCGCTGCGGCGCGGCCCTGGCGCGGCGGGAGAAAATGGACATCGACATCGTCGCCAGCATCCCGGACAGCGGCACGGGCCACGCCGTGGGCTACGCCCACCAGGCGGGCATCCCCTATCGGCGCCCCTTCATCAAGTACACGCCGACCTGGCCGCGGAGCTTCATGCCGCAGGACCAGCACGTCCGCGACCTTGTGGCCCGGATGAAGCTCATTCCCATCCGCGAACTGATCCAGGGCCAGAGACTGCTGTTCTGCGAGGATTCCATCGTCCGCGGCACGCAGCTTCACGACACGATCGAGCGGATATACGACTACGGCGCCAAGGAGGTACACATGCGCCCGGCATGCCCGCCGCTGGTCCACGGCTGCAAGTTCCTGAACTTCTCGCGGTCGAAGTCCGAGATGGACCTGGCCGCCCGGCGCGCCATCCGCGAGGTGGAGCAGATCGAAGGCCCACGCAATCATTGCGTGGGCGTCGACCTGGCCGCCTACACCGACCCCGACGGCGACAAGTACGCCGAGATGGTTGAGAGGATCCGGTGCCGGCTGAACCTTACCACCCTGCGTTACCAGCGCCTCGACGACCTCGTCGAGGCAGTCGGCCTGCCGAAGGAAAAGCTCTGCACCTATTGCTGGGACGGCGCCGAACCCGCCTGCCCCGCCTGCCCCGGCGCCCAGGCCAAGACATGAACGTGACGCCCTCTGCACCGTTGGCGGAGCGGAGAATTCTTCGTTCGTTCAGCGTGGCGGGTTTGGCCGGCCAGATTCGAGCAACCAGCGGGCGCAAGTCGTGTCGCAAGTCGTTGCGTTTCCATTTGCCGGGGGTTATGCTTTGGCCCAGCGCGACGTGTGGTGCAGGGGCGGCTATCGCGCGTCCCGTCGAGCTTGTCTTTCAGCATGGCTGTTACTGCCGGTTGGAAAACCTGTTCCCGTGGCCGGCACAAAACGGCAGGAGCACGTACCGATGAGTGATGGACCGCAATACGGCCCCGGCAACCCGCACCCGCTCAGCCAGGTCAAGACGGAACTGATCTGGGAGGGCAAGTACGACGAGTACGGCCAGCGGCGCGAGGTTGACATCGCCGGCTGCGATATGCCCCTCCAGCGCGTCGAGGCCATCGACGAGCCGCGCTCCAGCGCCGAAGGCAGCGGCTGGCTACCGACTTTCGAGAAGCAATCCCACCGCTTGGACGACTTTCGCAATCGGCTCATCTGGGGCGATAACAAACTTGTCATGGCCAGACTCCTCCGCGACTTCAAGGGCAAGATCGACCTCATCTACATCGACCCGCCGTTTGATGTGGGGGCAGATTTCACGATGGGGTTGCCGGTCGGCGATGGTCAAGAGACCCTGCAAAAAGACCAGTCGATTCTTGAAGCAATAGCCTACCGTGACATGTGGGGAAAGGACACTAACTCCTATCTCCACACGATGTTTAGGTGCCTGCGTCGTCTAGTGTAGCATCAACATCAAATGTATGGGTAGCGCAGGTTTGCCAGCCTGTTCCTGCACAGGCTCGAAAGCCTGTGCCACCCATAGAACCAATCTTGACGGTACACTAGTACTACAACGCCATTTGGGCTCAAGAAAACTCAAGCGGCAAGACGATCAATCCTT
>CAYOBS010000322.1:0-4188 GCA_964402305.1 uncultured Planctomycetaceae bacterium
CGCAAGCACCGGCGCCGCCGCGATGACGCCGCTGAAGGCGCCCAGGCGCCCGCCGCTGAGGGACACGCGGCCCAGGGGCCTGCAGCACAGGGTTCCGCGGCCCAGGCGCAAGAACTGGCCGCGCCAGGCCAGGCGCCTGCCCAGGTGCAGGCGGCGCCAGGCCAGGCCGTACAACCCAGGCCGCAGCAGCAACATCCGCAGCAGCAACAGCGGCCCCGACAGCAGCCTCAGCAGCCCCGGCCCTCGGGCCAGCAGGGTCAGGCTCCCCAGGCCGGTGAAGAGGGTGCGGTCAAGAAGAAGCGCCGTCGTCGCCGTCGCCACAAGAACCACACGAGCGAGCCTGTCGGGGCAGGGGACCAGCAGCACCAGGGCCAGCCAAGCCTGCAACAGCAGCCCCAGGCCGCGCCGCAATGGCCCGGCGAAAGCAAGAGACCTGCCCAGGCCGTGACGCGGGAGCCTGCCCAGCCGCAGCCACAGGCTGCGCCAGTAAAGGCGGCCACCGAGGCGCAACCGCCTGCCGGGCAGGCCCCAGCCAGGAAACCAAGGCGACCAAGGCCACCGAGGCGAGCAAAGGCCGCCACGAAGTCAGCCCAAAAGCCGGCCGGGACCGCCGCCCCCTTAGGGGCAGGCGCGTCGGCTGCCGCCGGCGAACAGCCCTCGGGCGACGGCCAGGCGGGCGCAACTGAATCAGCCAGGCCCGCCGCCAGAAAGCCCCGCCGCCGACGGCCAAGGAAAGCCGCCCCCGCGGCCCAGGCGCCGCCCGCCGCCGCCGGCTCGGATTCCAACAAGGGCAACAACCAGGCTTGAGCCTGGCCGCGAGCAACTTGGCGCCGTGATTTGCGGAGCGAGTCTAGCCCCCGCGGTCTTCGGAGCGAGCTTGGGTGCCGTGGTTTGCGGAGCCCCTGGGGGTGGCGCAACCACGTATTTTGGCCATGCATCCTTCTGGACGGTCCTATTGGTAGGGTCGAGGGACGCGCCAGGCCCGGAGACGTGGTTGCTTCGTCACTTCGTGACTACGCAAACCACGGCACCCGCGCCACCGGCTACGGGCTACCATCTACGGTCCTTCCACCTACCCTTCGCAGTAGTCGATCAGCCTGGCAAGCTCGCTGCGGAGTTCCTTGCGTTGGACTATGCGGTCGATGAAGCCGTGCTCGATGAGGAACTCGGCCTGCTGGAAGCCATTGGTCGAGTTTGGCATGGAGGTCTTTCAAGACCGGCTTGCAGGCTTGGCCTGCACGGCGGGCTTTGGCACCTCCACCGTGATGAATGACGGTTTGCTGCAAGTCGACTCGTTCCGCAGGATCAGGGCGTAATACTGCTTTCCGGCGGGCGCGTCCCGATCCACATGATGTGCAAGAGGCGTCCGGGCGATGAGCGTCTGCTCGGACGGAACGAAGTCTTTCGTGCCGCCGCGGTGGATTTCCGCTTCCAGCCCGATGGTTCCTGCCGAGCGCTCCCATTGCAGCCGAACCGCGCCCCCGGCATCGACCTGTGCCTCCGGCACGGGCGCCTGCGCGGGTACCGGCGGCGGGATGAACATCCGATCGCGGCCGGCAATCACCTGCGCGCCGGGCATGTCGACTCTCGGTGTGGAAAGGGCTGCCTGCCGGCCCTTGCGGATGATCTCCAGCATCGCCTGGTAATGGGGGGCGTCGGTCGATTCAAAGCTCGGCTGCGGTTTGGAGCCTTCCGGCAGCGGCGGGACCGGCTGCGGAGCAAATGCAACAAGCGGCTGCACTGCATGGGCGTAGCCGTTTCGCAAAAGGCGGGTCCGGATTCGCCTCGGGTCCATTGCGTGATTGCGGCATATTGCCAGGCCGAACCCTTTCCCTTTTGCGCCAACCGCCAGCGGCGCGCGAAGCACGCGGCTCATCTCGGGGTTTTGCAGGTTGATCCAATCGCCGCCGATGTCCTTGCCGTGGCAATCGGTGCACTTGGCTTTGGCCATCTCCGCCCGAAGCTGCCCGGCGGTTGAGCCCCAGGCCCCCAGCGCGTAGCCATGGGAGGTGTAATCCCAGGCGCCATAGTACAGCCCGTTGCAGTCAATCCAGGCCATGACCAGGTCTCGCTCTCTGCCGGTCACGTTCGGGATGCGCCCTTGGTGGCCGCTAATGATAACCTTTGCAAGCGGGGCCGTCGCCGAACCGAAGCTCCGGGGCTTGAATATCTGGCAGGACCAGTAAGCAGTGCCGTTCATGCAGTCGATCCCGTCGATCATGTAAGCGGTAAGCTGGGTCTCCCGCCGGTCGGCCAGGTTCTCATAGCTGTTGCTGAAATGGGTCGTCCATCCGCCGGTCAAGTCGAGCCTGGCGTTGAATCCCTTTTCTCCTCCGTGGCAACTGACGCAGTGCTTATCCCAGACGGGCTGGATCATGCTGGGATAGTCCATGTACCCGGTGCCCCATGATTCCGGCCTGAGTCTTGCCGGCTCGCCGCGAATGGCCCCTCTCCCGTATTTCGGCACGCTGGACTTGTCCTCATGGCACCCGATGCAGGAGCGGGTGGTGCCCGGCACGGCTTGGATGAACGTCCGCATGCTCTGGATAAGGCGCATGTCCTTGTCCAGCACCTGGAAGTAAAGCGCCCTGCCGGCGGGGGCTTCGAAGTGAACCGAGCCGTCCTCGTTGATCGGGATGATGCCGTGGTATATCTTCACCGCGAAGGCCAGGGCGGCGCTGACGAGGAACGTCTGGTTGAACGGGTTGGGGCTGCCGGGGCTCGCGCTGAGGCGGGAAGTCTCTTCTATCACCCTCAGCCACTTCGCTTCCCCTCGCTTGACGCCCGTGAGGCCCTCATAGACGTCCTGCACGAAAAACGAGCCGTGCCTCTGCCCTCGATCAACCTTGTCGGGCAGGTTCTCGGGAACATGCCGGGGTTTGACGAGCATCGGCGAATGCAGGCAAATGTCGGGGTCGGACAGCACCGTGATGCGCAGGCCCTGGCGGTTGATCATCTCGATGACGTTGCGGTTACTGCCCGGCGGCCTGCCGCTGAATATGACCGTTTTATCATCGAGCGGATACGGCTCGCATGAGTCGCCCCGGTCGTAGAGCGGATCCTTTGGATGCTCGAAATTGTAGGCGGCGTTGGGATCGTTCTTGCCCACAAGGGGATCGATCATGGCGATCGAGCCGCGCGGAGTGCTGTTATGCTTGGCGAACGTGACGGCCACCAACTGAGAACCGGGAACGGGGCGCGGGTCCAGCGTCGCCTCGGGGAACACCATGTTATTCGCATACACGGCCGTCTCATTCGAGCCGTCGGGATGGATCGTCCAAAGTGACTGGATGGTGAGCGCGGTCTTGTCGATGTATTCCCAGCGGCCGAAGACTATCCGCCCGTCCGGCAGGACCGCCGGGTCGAACTCCGTTTCGGCGTTCACCGAGATCGGGTGGATGTCGGAGCCGTCGGCGTTCATGACGTGCAGGATGGCAACGCCCGAGTTGGCGCATGGAACCAGGCCGGCGGCGCGAGTTGAGGAAAAGACGATTCGGCCATTGGGCAGATAAGCCGGCGCGACGTCGTGCATCCCCGCATGCACTCCCTTGTAGCAGGAGACTTGGGGTGTCGGGTCCGATACCAGCCGCAGGCCCTTGCCGTCTATCCCGACCTCGTAGATCTTCGTGCTGCCATTCGGCTCGCCCTTGTAACAGAAAAGCAGCTTGCTGGCGTCCCAGGAAAGATCGGGATGCGAGTACACCCCCTTGCCCAGCGAGTTTGGCGAAGATTCGTCGATGACGGTGCGGATCTTCCACTTCTCGCGAGGATCGCCTGGGTTTTCGAGCACGTAGACCCCGCCGCCCCCTGGCGGCCATTTGTAAAAGGTGTCGTATATGTGAATGCCTTGATAGGAGTGACGCTTCACGAACAGCAGCGGCGCGTCGAGCTGGGAGAGCAACTGCCCCTCGACGATTCTCTGCTTTTCCGCCGCCGAGGCCGCATCAACCTGGGCCTGCTCTCGCGCGACGGCAGGCGAAACCTGAAACGCCGGAAGTGCTGACGTGGACCAAAGCAGCAAGGCGACGAATGCGCCAGGGGTTCGGCCCAACCCGCCGGAATTGCAATTTCGTCCCTTACGCATGGCAAAGCTCCTTCATCATCCTTCGCAGTAGTCGATCAGCCGGGCCAGTTCGCTGCGCAGCTCTTTGCGCTGGACTATGCGGTCGAGAAAGCCGTGATCGAGGA
>CAYOBS010000323.1:0-4186 GCA_964402305.1 uncultured Planctomycetaceae bacterium
TTACCCGCACCGTACACGGGGACGGTCGGAAGCAGGACGTAGACTGCCGCACACGCCAGTGCAACAAGCACCGCCGCGCCCCCGAGCATCTCCAGATGCTTCTTTGAAGGAATTCGCCGCCCGCGAAACGCCACTGCCGCCCATAGCATGACAAGTATCGCGCCGGTTAGGGCAACCACCGCTATCACGTGCCCCCGGCCCTTGGGGCTAAAGACGTGCTGGCGATATGGAACGAGGGCCTTGGGCTCAATCGCCACGTCCGCGGCCATCTGATCGGGCTTCACGTCGGCGACCAGCTTCGTGACCACGCACCCGGGCCAAAGAAGATGTCGCGCGTTGGGATTGCCGATGACCATGCCGGTCGAATCTGACAGGTAATATGGCCCCATGTAGCCCCGCCAGCCATTTGTTGTTACGTCGAATCTATCAGCCGCAACACACTGGAAACCTGGCGCCGCGGCCTGGCTGTCGGCGGCGACGAACAGCTCCACGCGGGTTGTGCAGCCGGCGATGGCGGTCAGCTTCATCGGATATACAATCGATGCCGAGGGGAACTTGGCCAGGATCGGGTGAGGGGTGGCCGGGGCGTTGCCGTCCTTGTGGAGGCGGGCGACCAGGAAGCACCATTTCCTGCCGGCGTAGTCGTCGATGATGCCCTTTGCCTTGGCGTCCAGGCCCTTGAGCGAGTTGGCCGTCAGCCAGGTCGACACGGCCTCAGCGCCCGATGCACTCAGGACAGTCACGTCGTAATTGCCCACGCGCTGAGACTGGACCTCGGTAATCCCTGGAACAACCGTCGATCCTTGGCCCTCGCCCTTTCCGAGCGTCGGCACAAGAATGGCGTAGGCGAAGAAGGAAACAAACGCCGTCAGCAGCAGCAACGGGCCGCGACTGTCCTTGGCCAGTATCATGATCAAGCTGCACGCCAGCACAAAGGCCGCGAGCCAGCAGAGGTTCCTGAAAAATTCATACAGGTTGTGAGTCAGGCTGGGGCGGAGGGAGGTCGAGAGCGAGAGCAGAAGCCCTGGATCGGCCCGGTCAAGCTTTGTCGGCTTCGCTGGCAGCGGGAGAATCCAGCCGACGTTGGGCGAATCGGTGATGAAGCTCGACTCGACCACGAGCGTCTCCTTGCCGTCCCTGAAGGTTATCAGCGCCCGCTGGGTCGGAATCGTCGGGTTGGCTGGATAAGCCACCTCGGGTATGTATCCGCCGTCACCCATCGCCGCCGGCGTCAGCGGCAACAGCACCATCAGGATTCCCAGTGCCCGTCTGGCGTTCATGCGTTCGTCCTTTCCCTTGGGGATTTGGCCCTCGACCATTAGGCGCCGCTGCCCGGAGATCGCCCTTGTGCGCAGTCAACTATACTGCCTGCCGCTCACCGCGGCAACCTCTGTGTCTGCGGTGATCTGCTTTTTCTTCACTGGCTACTGGCTACCGGCTACCGGCTACCGGCTACCGGCTGCCCGCGCTGTTGACACGCCGGCCTCGCTGGCCGATCATAGCGGGCTGGAGAAAATCGCGGCCATGAAACGCACGCTTATCAAGAACGCATTGAACGACCTCGCCCCCGGCAGCAAGGTTACGCTAGCTGGATGGGTTCGGACTGTCCGCACCAGCGGCGGGGGCTTCAGCTTCCTGGCCATCAACGACGGCTCGTGCTTCGCCACGATCCAGGTCGTCGCCGATGGCAGCCTTGCCAATTACCAGAGCGAGGTCCTGCGTCTGACGGCCGGGTGCTCGGTGGCGGTGACGGGCGAACTGGTCGAGAGCCCCGCCAAGGGCCAGCGCGTGGAGGTCCGGGCGGCGGAGGTTCGCGTTTTCGGCCTGGCCGACGCCGACAAGTACCCCATCCAGCCCAAGCGTCACACGTTCGAGTTCCTGCGCAGCCAGGCGCACCTGCGAGCCCGGACGAACACGTTCGGCTCGATCGCCCGCGTCCGCAACCGGATATGCTCGGCCATCCACGAGTTTTTCCAGCGGCGCGGCTTTCTGTACGTCAACACGCCGCTGATAACCGCCAACGACTGCGAGGGTGCAGGCCAGATGTTCCGCGTGACGACCCTCGACGTCGACGCCCCGCCGCGCACGCCCGAAGGCAAGATCGACTGGACGAAGGACTTTTTTGCCCGGCCGACGTACCTGACGGTTTCCGGCCAGCTCGAGGGCGAGACGTACGCCTGCGCCCTTGGCGACATCTACACCTTCGGCCCGACGTTCCGGGCCGAGAACTCCAACACGCCCCGCCACCTGGCGGAGTTCTGGATGGTCGAGCCGGAGATGGCGCTGGCGGACCTTTCCGACGATGCCGGCCTGGCCGAGGACTTCCTCAAGCACATATTCCGGGCCGTGCTCCAGGACTGCGACGAGGACATGCGGCAGCTCAACCAGTGGATCGACAAGACGCTGCTGGAGACGCTGGCGCACATCGTCGACAGCAGCTTCGAGCGCGTGACGTACACCGAGGCGATCAAGCTCCTTACGGCCGGCAACCGCAAGTGGGACTTCCCGCCGTCATGGGGCTGCGATTTGCAGACCGAGCACGAGCGGTTCCTTGCCGAGGAGACTTTCCGCAGGCCGGTGATCATCACGGACTATCCCTCGACGATCAAGCCGTTCTACATGCGCCTGAGCGACGATGGACGGACCGTCGCGGCCATGGACGTGCTGGTGCCCAAGATCGGCGAGATAATCGGCGGCTCGCAGCGCGAGGAGCGGCTTGACGTGCTGCTGAGCCGCATGAACGCCCAGAAGATGAACATTGACGATTACTGGTGGTATCTGGATCTGCGGCGCTACGGCACGGTGCCGCACGCGGGCTTCGGCCTGGGGCTGGAGAGAACGGTGCTGTTCGCCACAGGCATGGCCAACATCCGCGACGTGATCCCCTACCCGCGGACGCCGCGAAACGCGGATTTCTAAATGAAAGTAGAACTTCACTGCCACACGAGCCTGTACAGCGCGTGCGCATCCGGTTCGCCGCGCGAGATTTTTCAGGCGTATATCGCCCACGGCTACGACGTGGTGTACCTGACCGAGCACCACCGCATGTGGCGCCCGCACGAACTGGCCGAGGCACAGGCGACGTTTCCGCGGTTGCGGATCCTCCCCGGCGTCGAGCTTAACCTCGTGATGGAGCCGCTGACGCATCTTCTTGTACTGGGAACGACGGACACCGAGTACCTGACGATCGACGGCCCCGCCAAGGTGCTCGAAAAGGCCCGCACGGAAGGCCACCTGACGATCCTGGCCCACCCGTGCCGCTGGGAAGGCGGGGCGTACATACTCGACCAGGGCCTCCGCCCCGACGCCATCGAGTACAAGACGTGCAACCAGGAGTTCACCCATGCCGCCGCCGCGCGAGACCTGGCGGAAAGGCTCAAGCTTCCGTTCACCAGCGCCGGCGACACCCACACCGTCGACATGGTCGGCAGGTACTGGATCGAGACTTCCGAGCCGATACAACAGGCCGACGACATCCGCCGGATCGTCCTGGCCGGGAAGTACCAGTGCCACAGCAAGGAAGAAAAACGCATGCTTCGCCCAGGCTTCAAGTCCGACCCGGGCCGGCTGGGAATCTAGTCGATTGCGAATTGAGGATTGCGGATTGCGGATTTCCGCGATCCTGTGTCCTGTGCGATCTTCCAGGGCGCCGTGGTTCCTGCCAGCAGGCGGGTGCGGTGTCCCGGAAGGGACGAAGCCACCACCTTTTTCGCTCCGCGGCAAGCGGCAATATGCCTGCTCCAACAAGCAAAGCCCCGAGAAGATCCCTGTGTTTGGCGCGCGTGAATCCGCAATCCGCAATCCGCAATCCGCAATCCGCAATCAAAAGGTCCGCAATCCGCAATTTAACGCCCCTCAAGGCCGTGGTTCTGTTATCAGTGTCGTGATTCTCTTCATGAACGAGCCATTGGAACAGGTATTGATCGTCGGCGGCGGACCGGCGGGCATCTCAGCCGGGATCGCCGCGGCCTCCAGCGGCGCGCGGAGCGTGGTCATTCTCGAGCGCCTGCCGCGCCCTGGCGCCAAGCTGCTTGCCAGCGGCGGCGGGCGGGCCAATATCACCAACACGCTGGCGGTCGCGGATTTCATCGCGCGCTTAGGCAGGCAGGGCCGGTTCGCAATGCCCGCCCTGAAGGCATTCGGCTCGGCGGCGCTGCGACAATGGCTTGAACAACTTGGTGTGCCG
>CAYOBS010000324.1:0-4130 GCA_964402305.1 uncultured Planctomycetaceae bacterium
ATCGCCAGTACACAGGCAACCAGGCCCATGGGGAAACTCCTGATATAACCCCAGGGTCGAGCCGACCAAGGGGGTGATGGAAAATCGGGAGTATAGCAGCTTTCTGACTTGCCTTTCACCCGAAAATGGTGGTCAATTGATGGCCAAGTGAATCGAGGCCCCTTGGCGACCGTACCGATTGCCGCGGCGGGAGTAGGGGGGTGTGTTTGTTTGCGAGGGGCATGGAGAGGTTGCTGATGGCCGACATCTTCGATAAGTGCGTGCGGTTCCAGCAGGAATCGCGAATTGTCAAAAAGCAGGACCGGGCCCTGGCCGAGTCGACACTGTATCGCCCCGGTCCGCTTAACAATGCCGGGCCCTGGCTGGACGCCGATGGCCGGCAGATTCTCCAGTTCAGCACGAACGACTACCTCGGCCTGGCCAGCCATCCGCGGGTAATCGCGGCGGCCGCGGAGATTGTCGAGCGGTACGGCGTCAGCGTGCCGATGGGCGCCAGGCCTCTGACGGGGACCATAGACCTGCACATCCAGCTCGAGCGCGAGCTGGCGGACTTCAAGCAGACCGAGGATGCGCTGGTCTTCGCCAACGGCGCCCACACGATGATGGGCGCGATCGCCGCCCTGGCCGGGCCGCGAGACCTGATCATCCTGGACCGCTACGCCCACGCCAGCCTGGTCTGCGGCGCGAAGATCTCCGGCGCCCGCGTGCGGTTCTTCCGCCACAACGACGTCGAGGACCTCGAGGCCATCCTGCTGGAGACCCCGCGAAGCCAGGCTCGCATGGTCGTTGTCGACGGGGTCTACTCGATGCAGGGCGACATCGCGCCGCTGCCGGAACTGTGCGACCTGTGCGAGAAGCACGGCGCCAGGCTGATCGTCGACGACGCCCACGGCACCGGCGTGTGCGGCGACCACGGCCGCGGCACGGCCGAGATGCTCAACTGCGAAAGCCGCATCGACGTGCACCTCGGCACGTGCAGCAAGGCCCTGGCGACGATGGGCGGTTTCGCCGCGGCGGACGCCGCCGTCATCTACTACCTCAAGTTCAAGGCCCCGACTATCCTGTTCACCAAGGCAATGCCCGCGTGCATCACGGCGGCTACGCTCGAGGCGCTGCGGATCCTTCGCACTGCCGGCGACCGCCGCAAGACGCTCTGGCGAAACAAGCGGATGCTCCAGAACGGCCTGCGGGAGGCGGGCTTCGACATCGGCGGCACCCAGACGCCCATCACGCCGATCGGGAGCAACGGCTCCGACGCCGTCCACCTCTGCGACGGGCTTTACCATAAGTACAACATCTGGGCCAGCGCCGTGCTGTACCCGGCCGTGCCGATCGGCACGAGCATCCTCCGTGTGATCCCGACCGCCAGCCACACCGACCGGGACATCGACCTGCTGCTAAGCGCCCTGTGCGAGCTCAAGGGCGGGCAGCGCCCGGAGCCCAAGAGCGAGGTTCCCTCGGCCCAATGAGCGCGGCGCTGGCCATCCGCCTGGTCCACGACCGCCGAGGCCTGGGGCAACTGCTGGACCTGCCAATGGCGCTGTATCGGGGCAGGCCCAACTGGGTGCCGCCGCTGCGGCGGGCGCAGGCGAAGATGCTGGCGTGCAAGACCGCCTTCTTCGACCGCGCGGAGATGGCGCTTTTCCTGGCCGAGCGAGGTGGCAGGGCGGTCGGGCGCATCGCCGCCATCCACAACCGGGCCCATAACGACTGCCACAAAGACCGCGTGGGGTTCTTCGGCTTCTTCGAGTGCGACATCCACGACTCCGCCGCGGCCGCGGGGCTTTTCGAGCATGCCCAGCGCTGGCTTGGGGATCGCGGCCTGACGAGCGTCCGCGGGCCGGTCAACCCGTCCATGAACGCCGAGTGCGGGCTGCTGATCGACGGCTTCGATCACCCGCCGATGGTTATGATGCCCTACAACCCGCCCGAATACGTCGGGCTTATCGAGGCTGCCGGGTTTGTCAAGTGCAAGGACCTCTACGCCTACCTCATCCGCGCCGCGGACGTCGATGACGGCCAGGGCCGGGACCGGATGCTCCGCCTGGCTGAGGTGATGAAACGCCGCCACCCCGAGGTGCGCATCCGCCCGATCAACATGAAGCACTACGAGCGGGAGGTACTGTCCCTGGTGGAGCTCTTCGAGACCGCCCGATTCGGCAACTGGGGCCACGTGCCGCTGACCGGGAAGGAAGTCCTGGAAATGGCGCGGGACATGAAGGCGGTTGTGGACCCGGACCTGATCCTCGTCGGCGAGGTCGGCGCCGAGCCGGTTGGGGCCTCGATGGCCCTGCCGAACATCAACCGCGCCATGGCCGCCATCCGCGGCAGGCTGCTGCCGTTTGGATTCCTCAAGTTCATGCGGGAGCTTAAGCGGATTCACGAGATCCGCATTTTAGGCATAGCCGTCCTGGAGCGCTACCGCCACATGGGCATCACCGGGCTGCTGCTGCTGGAAACGATCCTCCGAGGCCGGGCCAAGGGCATCGACATCGGCGAGGCGTCCTGGGTGCTGGAGGACAACGAAATGTCAAACCGCACTATCCAGAACGTGCTTAGGCCCGAGCACTACAAGACATACCGCATCTACGAGAAGCCAATTTAGTGGACAATGGACAATTGACAATGGACAATTGACAATGGACAATTGACAAACGACGACTGACAAGGGGTTATGGACAATGAAAGATGGGCCGCTACAAGAGAAGTCATTCGCCTTTGCGGTGCGGGTTGTGAACCTGTACAAATATCTTTGCCGCGAGAAGAAGGAGTATGTGCTTTCCAAACAACTGCTGCGATCTGGAACGGCGATTGGCGCCTTGGTACGCGAGGCAGAGCAGGCAGAAAGCAAACCCGATTTCATTCACAAGATGGCCATCGCCCTCAAGGAGGCCAACGAAACGGAATACTGGCTTCTTCTGCTTCGGGAAACCGGCTACCTGAACGCCAACGAAGCGGAATCCATCATCACCGACAACAAGGAATTCTTGAAACTGTTAACCAGCATCATCAACACCACCAAGCAGAGGATGGCTCAATGACCGTTGTCCATTATCAACTGTCCATTGTCCATTATCAACTGTCCATTGTCCATTATCAACTGTCCATTATCAACTGTCCATTGTCCATTATCAACTATCCATCGTCCATTATCAACTGTCCATTATCAACTGTCCATTGTCCATTGTCCATTGTCCATTGACGGCCAGAACGTGCTGAGCCCCGAGCGCTACAAGACATACCGCATCTACGAAAGCAATCTCACCCCCTCTTTGCCTCGCGGAAGGCCGGGGGCTCGGCCAGTGTGAAGAGCACGACCTCCTCGCCGGTTGCGGTGCTGATGTCATGGTGCAGGCTCACAACCTTGACCCCCGTGATGCCCCGCACCATTGTCTCCAAGGCCGGCCGCGCCGTTTCCATCAACTGCGTCCGCACCTGCTTGAGCAGTCCCATGCCCTTCTCGGCCGGGAGAGTCTTGACCAATTGCTGTTCGGCCGCCGTCAGGACGCCGCAGAGGCGCACAACCAGAAGATCGCCAATCAGGTGGGCGTGGATGTCCTTGGGGCCACGGCCCATGTACTCCTGTTCGAAGCGGCTTATCCCTTCGCAGATAGCGGCCTCGATTTCACCTTGCGTCTTCATAACGGCCTCGTCAAACGTGCCCAAGTTCGCAAACTAAGAACTGGCCAAGCCACAACTTATACGTGCCGGCAGCACGGCAGTCATCGGTCAACCGGCGCCCCGCCGGGCACCAATATAACATCCATACATCAGGCGTGAAAAATTATTTTAAGAATTCTCATAGTTCTGGGCGTGGCCGGCCTGATCTTCCCGGTCATCACGTACACGACGCGCGAGCCGGTCGACTTCCTTGGCTTCCATTCCACCGTCGACAAGCAGAATACCGTCCTGATTCCGGGCATCGTCGGCGGGTTGCTCTTAGTCGGCGGCATCGCCGTGGTCGTGGTTGCATCGCGGAAGTCGGCGTAACTAAGCGGCCTGACTCCAAATTCGGAGCAGGCCGGCCATGAGTTGGCGTGAAGCAAAGTGATGGCAAAATACGCTATGAATCGGCATTGGCGCGACAAACGTTGGAAGTGAAGTGTTCAGAGTTCGGGTTTCGGTATCTA
>CAYOBS010000325.1:0-4121 GCA_964402305.1 uncultured Planctomycetaceae bacterium
ACGGCTACTCCCCGATCCTGCCGCCACCGCGCCACGTCTCGACTCTACCGAAATGCGTGGGATTTGGAAGTGGTGTTCTTGATCGGGCCGCGGGGCTTGACACCAACCGGGCCTGGTGTATTCTACTGCCGGCGTATGATTCTTGCCCCACGGCGGGGCCGCGGCTGATGAATGGCCGCCAATGATTGAATCCGTCCTCTTGAGGCAACGTTTGCCGGGAGCGAACCTATGAACGTGCTTATCGTCGACAAGCTATCGGCAAATGCCGTACGCGGGTTGGAAGAACTGGGCCTGAACGTCGAGGTCCGCACCGGCATGGACGCCGCGTCGCTGCCGGACGCCATCGGACTTGCGGACATCCTGATCGTGCGATCCACCAAGGTCACCACGGCGGCAATCCAGGCGGCGCCTCGGCTCTCGCTGATCATCCGGGCCGGAGCGGGCGTTGACACGATCGACGTGACAACCGCCAGCGAGCGCGGCATCTACGTGGCCAACTGCCCCGGCAAGAACACCGCGGCCGTGGCGGAACTGGCCATCGGGCTGCTGGTTGCGGCCGATCGCCGCATCGTTGACGCCACCGTGGCCTTGCGAAACGGGGCGTGGCGGAAGAAGGAATTCGGCAAGGCGCGCGGCCTGGCCGGGCGAACCTTGGGCATCCTGGGCTTCGGGGCAATCGGCAAGGCGGTCGCCGAGCGAGCCGCCGGCCTGGGAATGAAGGTTGCCGCCTGGTCCCGCAGCCTCACGCCCGAAGCGGCCGAAGCACAGGGCGTCGGCTATGCGTCATCGCCCGAAGAACTGGCTGCCGTCTGCGATGCCGTCAGCATCCATTTGGCCCTTGCGCCGCAGACCAGGCATATCGTGGGGCCGAAATTCCTGGACGCGCTGCGGCCCGGCGCCATTCTCATCAACACCTCCCGCGGGCCGCTGGTCGACACGTCGGCTCTCCGCGCCGCCATTGCCGCCAAGGGCCTGCGGGTGGGCCTTGACGTGTTCGAGAACGAGCCGGCCGGCGCCGAGGCCGACTGGACCGATAAGGAACTGGCGTCCCTTGTCACTTGCACCCCGCACATCGGCGCCTCCACAGACCAGGCCACCGAGGCCGTGGCCGACGAAGTCGTGCGAATCGTCGAACTCTTCGTAAGTACAGGCCGCCCGGCGGGCACCGTCAATCTTTGCGACCGCTCCCCGGCCAAGTACCGGCTGATGATCCGGCATCTGAATCGTGTCGGCGTGCTGGCCTACGTCCTGCACAGCCTCCGCGAGGAGGGGATAAACGTCGAAGAAATGGAGAACACGATCTTTGCCGGCGCCAAGGCCGCCTGCTGCTCGACGCTCTTGGACCAGCGCCCCTCGGACACTTTGGTGGACGGATTGCGAAACAACGACAACATCCTTCAGGTAACACTCAACCCGTGCGACAACGGCGCATGACCACATCACAACATACACCGGCCTGCTTTTTTCCTGAAGCCTGACGCCTCTGGCTCGCACTACATTGACTTGGTGTGCGGCGGCCGAACAAGAGCAGCCGCCGGTTTGGAACTTATTGTTTGGTACTTTGGATTTGTTTGTGATTTGATGCTTGTGATTTGGAACTTCCGGGCACGGAACTTCCGGGCACGGAACTTCCGGGCACTTGCATGTTGAACTCCCGCAAGTGATAATGTGCGCATTGTTGGCGGCGCGATCGCCGGCCGGAAACCGCTCTGGACAATTAAGGAGCCCGTGGGATGAAAAGCACACTGGCGAGATTGATGTTCGTGGCTGCATTGACGTACGCATTGACCGGCTGCTCGGTATCGCCGGCGCCGCCGAGGACCGCGAACGACAAGCTGCCGACGACGCTGGCCGTGACGCCCGGCGACGCCGCCGAAGTCGCCGCCGCAACCGAGGCCGAGTCGGCAAGGATCAACTACCGCTATCGCCTGACCGTCCTGCACAGCTACTACATGCAGACGGGCAACATGGACAAGGCCGGGTGGGCCCAGCGGGAAATGGAAAACCTCGACCACGCACAGACGTTCCAGTGGTCCGGCATACCGGAGATCACCCCGCCTGTCGGCGAGTCGCTGGCCAATGCCGACGAGCACCTGCTCGTCGAGTACGTCCTGGGCGCCAGGACGGCGTATCTAAGCGCCATGAGGAACCTGTTGGCGTTCTACCGCAACAAGAGCGGGGACACGTACAAGGCCCAGCGCATCTCCAACGTGCTTGACCGGTTCGATCCCATCTTCACCTACAAGTATTTCCTCGAAGCCGAGATGCCCCCGGCGACAAACCGCCCGGTGCAGGTCATCCCCGCGGCCGACAAGATGTACGACCAGGCCGTCAAGCTTCACGGGGAAGGCAAGGGCCTCGTGCCGCTGCTTGGCACCAGGTACGGCAAGCAGCGCGAGGCCCTGCTGCTTCTGCTGGACCTGGTCAACAAGTACCCGCAGAGCACCAAGGCCGCCCTGGCGGCTTTCTACATCGGCGAAATCTACAAGGAATACTTCAACGAGGACATTCGCGCCGTGGCGTGGTACAAGCGGGCTGTGCAGTGGGACCCGAACCTGACCATGCCGGCACGGTTCCAGGCCGCGGTGGTCGCGGACTACCGGCTCTACAACAAGGCTGAGGCCATCGAGCTCTACCGCCAGGTCATCCAGCACGAGCAGTTCAACACCAGCAACGTGCAGTGGGCCCACAACCGAATCCGCGACCTGACGGGAAGCTGAGAATCGCATCCGCATAGCGGAAAACGACGCATCGGGAACGACAATGTTCAGGACCCTCGTGCAGCCTGTAACGAGGATGTGCCCATGAGGGAACACAAGCGACTTGTTATGGTGTTGGCGGCGGGCTTTCTGTTGGTGCTTATCAGCGGCGGCGCCTGGTATTCGTGGTATTGGCTTACAACCTCCTCTCTTCGTCGGACACTGCCCTGGAGTTGTTCAGACGTCTCGGACCTTTACGTCGACATGTTCCAGGATTACTCGTACTACCTGCGAGCGCGGATGCCAGCCAATGATTTCGCAGGGTATTGCACCAACAATGGATTGGCATTACACACGGAACAGAGCACCTACACCGACGACACGATGTGGCTTTCCTGGTCTTGTGGGGAGTCAATTGACTGGTGGAAACCGAGTGAAAGCCTGGCCGGAACGTATGTCAGCCAGTCGGGTCACGAGTGGGTTCTGGCTAAGTATGAAGAGGGTTATATATACGTGAAAGCATGGAGCCATTGACCGGCCTGTACCTGCCTGGATGATTCGCCACCTATGAATGTCTCTGGCCCAGGTATAATAGTTGTACGGCAACAACCTGGATTGCCGATCAGGTGAAAGGCTGAAAGGCCGGAGGATCAACTATGTCCGTGTCAAGATCGGCTGTAATCGGCGGACTCATCGCGGCCGTCATCTCCGGCGGCATCTCCGCGTCGTGCCTTGCGGCGGACTGGCAGAACCCCAAGGTCCAGCCGCCCAGGGCCAAGCCGCAGCGCCGCAGCGCCGCCGAGGGCGTGCCGCCCCTGCCTCTGCCGGCCACGCCGCTTCGCCGGTCCGAACGCAAACGCCAGCCGGCGCCGCCGGCGCTGGTGGGCATGATCAACTTCTCGGACACGGGCTTTCGCGTCGTGAACGGCAAGCGCGAGCAGGCCGGGGCGTTCCCCACCACGCAGATCGACATCGAGCGGCTGATGAGTTTCGCCAACGCCCGGCTGGATATCCGCTACCGCTACGTGCCGACCTCCCTGGGGCAGTTCTCCTGGGACCCCGCCGAGCTGCCGCTGCTGTACATCACCGGCTGGACGCCGATGCCCGAGCTGTCCGAGGATATGCTCGCCAAGCTCCGCCGCTACCTCTACGACGGCGGCATGCTGGTCCTTCACGCCCAGTGCGGCCGGAGCGAATTCGTCCAGACCGCCAGGCGGGAAATCCAGCGCCTCTTCCCGGACCGCGAGCTGGCGCCCATCGACACCGACTCGCCGCTGTTCCACGCGTACTTCAACATCAGCAGCATGAGGGTCCGCAAGGACTCCGAGCCGTTCAAGTCCATGCCGCCGTACATCGAGGCGGTGTACCTCGGCTGCCGCCCGGCAATCATCTTCTCGCCAATCGACCTCAACTGCGGGTGGG
>CAYOBS010000326.1:0-4115 GCA_964402305.1 uncultured Planctomycetaceae bacterium
CATGAATGTTTCTTGTCAAAAAAACAAGATGTTACAGGTTTGCAGTGCAGAGGCCGCAGAGGAAGAAGAAGCACAATCCTATGCGTCCTATAGGACACATAAGTCCCATAGGACCTATGGGACCTATTTCGCGATGAGATATTCCCCCGCCCGATGGTTTTCCCAAAAACACCCCCGCCGTGGTACAATGCCTTTTTACGCGTCGGGCCTCGGCCCGGCAGGCCAAGAGGTGTCCATGAAGGTATTCCTCGCCGGGATCATTCAAGGCTCGAAAGTTGCCGCTGAGATTCACCACCAGGACTGGCGCGAGTCCATCCGCCGGCTGCTGGAGCGCTACGTCCCGCAAGCGGAGGTCTACTGCCACTACAGCAATCACCCCGACAGCATTACCTACGATCTGCCGAGGATAGTCGAGACTTTCCAAGACGGCGTGGCCCGCGCCATCGACTGCGACGTGCTCATTGCCTACCTGCCCGGCGCGTCGATGGGAACCGCCATCGAGATGTACGAGGCGCACCGGGCCGGCGTGGCCGTGGTAACCATCACCCCCATGTCGGCCAATTGGGTTGTGCGTGCCTACAGCGACCGGATCATGCCTGACCTGGCCGCCCTGGAAGGCCTGCTCGCCTCGGGCGAGTTGGAGAGCCTGCCGGCCAAGAAACGCCGCCTTTCCGCCCCGGCCGGCATAACAACCGGCAGGCATCCCGCGAAACCATGAAGCATCACGTGATGGACATGACCGTCGCGCAGCTTACCGGGGCCTTGGCCGAGCTCCACCAGCCTCCGTTCCGCGCGCGCCAGGTCGCCAAGTGGGTCTGGCAGAAGCACGTTACGGACTTCGCGGACATGACCAACCTGTCGGCGGGGCTAAGGGCCGAACTGGCCGAGCAGTTGGTGATCCTTACTGCCCATCTGGCGGGCCGGAGCGACGCGTCCGACGGCGCCATCAAGCTCCTGCTGGAACTGGCGGACGGCCAGCGCGTCGAGTGCGTGGCGATCCCGGCGGGCGACAGGCTTACGGCGTGCGTGTCCTGCCAGGTCGGCTGCGCCGTCGGGTGCAGCTTCTGCGCCACGCCGCTTGACGGCCTGAAGCGCAACCTCACCGCCGGGGAGATCGTCGAGCAGGTATTCTGGCTCCAGGCCGCGGCTGGGCGGCGGGTGACGAACGTCGTCTTCATGGGCATGGGCGAGCCGCTGGCCAATTACGACGCCACGTTGGCCGCCGTGCGGGCAATGATCGACCCGGACCGGCTTGGCCTGTCGGCCAGGCACGTTACGGTCTCGACGGTGGGCCTGCCCAAACAGATTCGCCGCCTGGCCGCCGAGGACATCCCCATCACGCTTGCGATCTCGGTTCACGCGCCCAACGATGCCCTTCGACGCCGGCTGATCCCGCTTGCGGTAAGGCACTCCCTGGCCGACGTTATCTCGGCCGCCAAGGCGTTCTACCAAACCCGCCACCGCGAGGTGACGCTGGAGTACGTGCTGCTTTCGGGCGTCAACGACTCGCCGGACTGCGCCGACGAGTTGGCCGGCATAGCCGCGCAGCTTCGTTGCAACGTGAACGTCATCCGGTACAATCCTGTCGAGGGCCTGGAGTTCTCGTCGCCGGACGACAAGGCCTGCAAGGCGTTCGTCGAGCGGCTTGGGCGACGCGGCGCCAACGCCCACCTGCGGGCGAGCCGGGGCCTGGACGCCTCGGCCGCGTGCGGTCAACTGCGACAGTCCGCAAAACATCAGGAAACAACGAGGTAGTACACTCGTGGCCAAAGAAACCAGCAAACCAGCCGCTTTGCCGGCCGCGTCGAATGACCGGCGTTTGCAGCCCAAGACCGACGAGGCTGGGCTTACGCGGTGGGCTCGCGAGGATGATGATGTGAAGCTGATGCTCCGCTTCCAGAAGGGCGAGCACGAGGCGTTCGAGGAGCTGGTCAACCGCAACGCCCCGAAGGTCAACACGCTGATCTACCGTTTCCTGGGCGATCCGGGTCAGGTCGAGGACCTCACGCAGGAGGTCTTTCTGCGGGTCTATCGCACGGCCAGGCGATACACGCCGACGGCGAAGTTCAGCACGTGGCTCTACCGTATCGCGGCGAATCTTTCTTTCAACGTCCTGCGCGCCAAGCGCCGCGGCCAGCCGATGCAGTTGGATGCCGCGCACAGCGAGGACGGCGAGACGTTCTACCGCGACGTGCCCGACGAGCGGCTCATGCCGCCTCACAACCGCCTCGACGCCGAGGAACTGCGGGGCAAGGTAGCCGAGGCGATAAACCAACTGCCTGAGAACCAGAAGGTGGCTATCATCCTAAATAAGTATGAACACAAGAGTTATGATGATATAGCCGCAATCCTCGATTGCTCGACCATGGCCGTCAAGAGCCTGCTTAGCCGCGCCCGCGGCAACCTGCGCCAGTCCCTTATGCGATATGTCCGCCAGTGAGAATCACGTCTTGCGTGGGGGGATGGGCGAGACAATTGAAATATATCTATTTTCTCGCGTTTCCCGCGACACTTTTCCATTGACAGTGCGGTTATAGAAAATGAAGGGCGCGCGAATATTGGCCGACGAGATAACAGGCCGGGCGCCCCCAGCAGTGGGCGCCACCTCCGAGGAATCGCGCGAAACCGCCTGGCTTTGTGCGGGTTTGTCTCTCGGATGGGCCGGGCCAGGTTGCCCAATGGGCCGGGCGGCAGGTTACGAGAAGAGTAGAAGAGTACATGAGCGGACAGTTGGGACAATCTGATTTCGAAAACCTCTCGGCCTGGCTGGACGGCGAATTGCCGCCCGAGCGGGCGGCAGAGGTCGAGCGGCTGGTACGCGAGAACCCCGTCTGGCGGCAGGCCGAGCAGGAGCTTTGCAGCCTGCACGAGGCGCTGGACAGCTACGCCGCACCAGCCCCGGCGCCGGGCCTGGCCAGGCGAATCCTGGCGGGCATTCCCGCGCGAGAACTGACCGCCGGCGAGCTGGAAAACCTCTCGGCGTACATGGACGGCGAGTTGCCGGCCGGGTCGGCGGCCGAGGTCGCCCGCGGCATCGAGGCCGATGCGGCGTGGCGGCTGATGCGGCGGGATTTGCAGGACGTGGATAGCCTGCTGGACTATTACATGGCCCCGCCCGCGTCGGCGGAACTGACGGGGCGGATAATGTCGGCCGTGCGAAAGAAGGCGCATCGCCGGCAGGTTTTGCGGGTGGTGAGTTGGCTGGCCCCGGCAGCCGCGGCCGCGGCGATTATTATCGTCGGCCTGGCGGTCCTTGGCGGCGGGCATTGGTTCAGCCAGCCCCAGACGCCAGGGATTGTCAGCACACCAGTGAATATCGAGCCGGAGCTGGCTGGGTCGGCTGCCTTCCAGGCCGTCCCCGTCGACCAGCGCCCGGCTTTGCAGGAAGAGATCATTCGCCACCTGAACTTTTTCCGCGACTACGAGGTGGCGGCGGACTTAGAGACCCTGGAAGCCATCGAGCAACTCGACAGCCAGGACCAGGGAACATAGAGGCGGCAATGAGCGCGCGGGTTTGGAACAATTTGGCGATGGCGATGGTTTTCGCGGCGGCGGTTTCGCTGCCGTCGGGAATCGCGCAGGCCCAGGAGGCCGCGGCGGCGGCTGAGGCGGCCCAAGGCGCCGACAACGCCGGCCCCGGCGACATCGGCACCGAGGTCCTGACGCGCCCCCCACGGGGCAGCCTGGCCGCCCAGTTGCGGCTCAAGCTCAGCCTCCAGATGACCGGCGGAACCAGCCTGGCCGCGTCGATGGACCACAACCGCCAGGACTGGGAGATGCTCTCGCCGGAGCAGCGCGAGCGCTTCCGCGGCATGGCCGTGGCGTTCCTCGACAAGAACCCCAAGGAGCAGGAAAAACTCCTGCTAAGCTACTCAGCCTTCCTGTCGCTGGACAAGCAGAAGCGAGAGGAATACCGGGTCCGGGCCGACTGGGTCCGGGCCGTGGTGGCCACCTTCACTCCCCAAGAGCGAAAGCAGCTCGCGAGCATGTCCTCCATGGACCGCGCCAAGGCCCTCATCGCTCGGCGCGACGAACTGGTCAGCCAGGGCAAGCTCAAGCTTATCACCCAGCCGACGACTGCCCCCGCGAAGTAATCTCTCCAACGCCCACGGAAA
>CAYOBS010000327.1:0-4113 GCA_964402305.1 uncultured Planctomycetaceae bacterium
TACCTGCGGAGGGACCTGCTATGAAAAGGCTTGCGGAAAAACCGGGAAGTTTGAGACCTATTTCTTACCTGTGCTTTCTGAGAACATGACGATTTGATTGGAACCAAAGGGGTCAGGAACCTTTTAATGACACCAAAGGGGTCAGACACCAAAGGACACCAAAGGGGACACCAAAGGGGTCAGGACCCTTTTAATGTTGACGCTGAGGAGTTCGCGAAGGTCCATCAGCAACGCGCCTCGCTCATCAGCTCGCGGCCGAAGTGGACCATGGGCTCGAAGTACTTGTAGCCCATCTCCGCCGCCTTGGCGACGGCCCACTCGAACGGCTTGTCAGAACTGCGGGAGAACTCCGAATTCAGACCGATTTGGATTTTGCCCATATTGTGATTCTCGCTTTCTTGGTTAAGTTTTCCTGCGCCGCAACCTTGCGCTACGGCCACAGTTCATTGATGCGTTTGACGGTCTCTTCCACGAGCGCCTGCCCGCCGGCCGGGCCGACGAGGAACTTGTCGGCGCTGTAACCGCCGCCTTTCACTGCCCGCTCTGTGGGCAGATAACCGCTGGCGGCGCATGAGAGCTGCACCGTCATTGTCAAGGTGGCGCGGCTGCGGGCCTGGATGCGGGTGGCATAGTCGATGTACAGCTCGAAAGGATTGGTCGCGATGGCCACGTCGCCCAGGCGCAGCACGTGGAACTCGGCTGGATGGACGGCGTCGGTTTCGTAGAACGGCGCGCTCGCCGGCTGGTGCTCGGGAAGATCCACGCCGGCCACAGTGTGCCGGAAGACCAGGCCGCCCTTGATATCGGCCTTGGCCACGGGCAGCACGTCGTCCACGGCGTTGGCGATGCGCCGGGCGATCTCCTGGCGCCGAGTCAAACCGCGCCGTTGATCCATCACCTGCTCGGCTTTCTTGCGATAGATCGGGTGCGGCGATTGGTCGCCGGCGGCTGCGCACTGCGGAAAGACGAAGAGGTCCTTGCCGTGCCGCTTGCGGAGTTCCTCGCGCACCTCGTGCCAGAAGTCGGCGGAGATCTCGCTGAGGTTTTCCGTTTCCTGGGAGGTGCAGGCGATGTTGATGACGACCCCGGTGAGCTTTCCGTCCGGCTGCCACAAGAAGAGCATTCCCACGGCCGGGTCCGAGTGGCCTTCGACCTGGGAGAAGTCGCGGGAACCGGTGTCGCCGTACATCACCGTGCGGCCATCGAAGAACTGGGCCCGCCGGTTCAGTCCCACCGCCGCGTAGCCCAGCGCCCAACTCAGGCCGCCGGGCTTCCGCCCTTGCCAGGCTTCGGCAACCGCCTGCGACACGCGGTCGAGGAAGAACTCGGCATACTCGGACGCCTTCCATACGCCGGCGTCCTTGCTCACGTCGTAGAGGCCCTTGAAGGTGGTGTCGCTGAAGCCCGGCCCGTCATGCGTGTGGGTGGCGTTGAGAAAGAGCTTCTTGGAGTCGAAGTCCGGGAGCCGGGCCTTGATCTTCTCCTGAAGCCGCTCCTGGACGCAGTGCAGGACGAACAGCAGGTCGCACGACACCATGACGGCCTGTTCGTTCTCCCCGCCGTCGCCGCGGGTCTCCAGGGCGAGCACCGTGGCCGTGAGCGGGTCTCGCACACCCTTCGAGATCCGCTTGTACAACTGCCCGACCAGCGCGACCGGCTTGGGCGGCGTGATGTCCGCCGAGGCCCAGCCGACGTGCAGGGGCTGCCCCGCGCGAGATGGGCCGGCGGCGATTGCTGCGACCGTTCGCCGGAAGAACTCCGCGGAGCGGGCGATGTCCGGGCCGTTGTTGTCCCAATTGTGTTCGTACTCTATGGCGAACAGCGTGGGCGTGACGCCCAGCCGATGGACCTCCTCCAACAGATCCGCGATCTGGCCGCGGCCCGTGCCCCACGGGACATCGTGGCCCTTGGCGCCGAGCTCGTCGAGGTCCTTGACGTGCAGGCTGAGCAGACGGCTGCCCAGCAGACGCACGCCCTCGACCGGGTTGACGCCGCAGCGTTGCCAATGCCCCACGTCCGCGCAGGCCCCCAGCCGTGGGCTTCGCCCCCGGCATGCTTTCAGGACTTCCTTGGGATCCCAGTAGCGCGAGCTGCCCTTCGGGTGGTTGTGGATGGCGACTTTGATGTTGTACTCGTCACAGAGCTTTTCGATGAGGTCCAGCGATTCCGGAGACGGCTCGGAAACAATCGTCTCAACACCCAGCTTGCGGCACAGCGCGAAGGCATTGCGGCACTTCGCCTCGTCGCCGGGCAGGGCGTGGATATAGATGCTGGTCAACTTCACGCGGGCGGACTCCAGCTTGGCTGCGATCTTCGCGACAACGTCCGCGGGCAGGTCGGCCCCCATCTTGGCGTCGATGTCAGGGCTCACGCGCTGACCCTCGAAGGCCTCGATGTATCGCATCCCAAGTGCGCTGGTCTTCTCGACGGCCTCGAAGAAAGTGAAGCTCTTGAAGCTCCAGGCCGCCGGCCCCATACGCCAGCCGAGGGGTTCGCTTAGCTCCCCGGCAAGCAGTCCCGCGGGCAATAGCAGCAGCAACAGCGCCGGCGACAAGGCGTAGAAGATGTGCTGAATGATGGTGGACATGGTTCCTATCCTCGCAAAAGGGCCCGGGGGTCCGGAGTTGACTACAGTTTCCACGGGGCGCGCATCGGCCGGTCCAGCATGCGGTTCGCCTCGTCGTCGTCGATGAAGACTTCCCGGGCCGCGTCCCACTTCAATGCCCGCCGCAGCTTGATCGCAATCTGCTGGAGGTTGCCCAGGATGTCCGAGGCGACGGCAATATCGATCGGCGCCGCCGCCTTCGCCCGGCCTTTCACGGCGTCGATGAAATTGACATGGTGGTTGTCGCTCTTGAAGAGGTGGACCTCGCCGGGGGCGGTCTTGGCCGTCATCAGCGACTTGGGATTGGCGTCCATGCGCGAGCGGTCCACGTGGACCCAGCCCTCGGCGCCGAGGAACATCACGCCGTGGCCGTGGCCTCCCTGCTGCAAGGGATGCTTTCGGGCGGTCCCGTCGTCCATGTGGACCAGCGTCACCCCGTTGGCGTAGCGGTTCTCGACCTGCCAGCTCGTTGCGGTGTCGGTCAACATGTCCTTGGGAAAGACGCCCGTTCCTTCGACCTCCGTCGGTCCGCTGAGTTCAGTGCCATTACCCCATTGGGCGATATCGAGGTGGTGGATTCCCCAGTTGGCGATCATGCCCAGGCAGTAGTCGGAGATGCTGTACCAGACGCTGTATCCTTGCCCATTCGTCCAAGGCCGACAACGCTGATAGCAGTAAGGCGCCATGGGCGCCGGGCCAAGCCACAACTCGTAGTCCAACTCCTTGGGGACCGGTTCAACGGGCTGCTTGGCGCAAGTCCAACTTCCGGGCACGCCGACCAGGATCGTCTTCAATTGGCCGATCCTTCCGTTGCGCACCAGTTCGCACGCCCGCCGGAACGTGCCGTCGGAACGCTGCTGGGTCCCCAACTGGAACACGACGCCGCTTTCCTTGACGGCCTTGCGGAGGACCTGCGCGGCGCGGACGCTCCATCCGATGGGCTTTTCGCAATACATGTGCTTGTGCTGCCGGGCCGCCTCCATCGCGATCAGCGGATGCCAGTGGTCGGGCGCAGTGATCTGTACGGCGTCGATGTCCTTGCGCCCGATCAGTTCGCGGAAATCCTTGCAGGCCGCGCAGTCCTTGTTGCCGTAGAACGCGTCGACCGCCTCCTTGGCCTGGCGTAGCTGCGTCTCATGGACGTCGCATACGGCCACGACCTTGACCTCGTTGTTCCCGATGAACG
Source organism: uncultured Planctomycetaceae bacterium (assembly GCA_964402305.1). GTDB lineage: Bacteria > Planctomycetota > Phycisphaerae > SM23-33 > SM23-33 > JAUWQU01. The sequence continues at coordinate 3,792 of CAYOBS010000327.1, forward strand.
TCCGCATGTCGCCCATCCCCTGAATGCCCATGCCGATGCATCCCAGCGCCACGCGGTTGGATGGCGCCGCCGAGCCCTCCGCGCCCAAGACCGACGAAGGAATGAACGCGGGAAGGCCGAGAACGCCGGCCAGGGCGCCCGATCGCTTCAAGAACTTCCGACGGCTTGCGGAAAAGGAATCTGACTGTCGTCGTGCATGCATCGTATGATCTCCCTGCAAAGTGGACTTTAGCCAGTTTGGGCGTCATCAAACCTCGGGAGTAATTATTTAGCGGGTTAGCCGCCCCGTTGGCGGCAACAACGCCTGTATGGTGGCATTCTT
>CAYOBS010000328.1:0-4094 GCA_964402305.1 uncultured Planctomycetaceae bacterium
CGGAGCGGAAGCTGAGTTGAGTGTCGGCAAGGACTTTCATTGGTTATAGTTGGGTTATAGTTGGGTTCTTTCATTGACATACCAGGCATATTGGCGTATCATGCTATAATGCTGGCTGTAGTGTTGCGCTTCTTGTAGTGGGCTGCACGCCGCTCTGACGCGGAGGACAGACATCCGACGGGCAGCACTTGCCCTGGGAAGCCCTGGCAAACAGTGGTTTGCCTTGGCTGGGACCAGGTTGAAAGGCGGAAGTTGAGGGTGCTCTCGACCCATGAGGAGTGCTTGCGATGAGTAGCCGGCGCATCCTGTCTTGTCTGTCGTGGGCGGCAGAGCGTTGCTGTGCTGACGCGGAGAGCCGCGGGCCCGTGTTCGAGCCGCTTGAACTGCGGCTGTTGCTCAGCGGAGACGTGGTTCCCTTGGGAAGCCTGTATGACTGCGGGGCTTCGTCAATCTCGCCGGCATGGTTTGAGGATCTCGTCAAGACTACCGGACCAACCCAGCAGGAAGTGAAGTCCGTGGCTGACTACTGGATCTCGAACTTGGAGCAGACTCCGAAAGATAGCCAGTCCGGCAGCACAAGTCAGACTGCCATCGCCCTGGAGGGGCAGTGGATCGTGCAGCTTACCAGGGATGCCTTGAAAGGCGTTTCTCACATTGCGGACACGGTAAGCCTCTTTTCGGGCTCGGTCTTCGGTATCGAGGTGGTTCGCGGACTGGGTATGGCCGGCCAACTCCTGATCGAGACTCACGGTGCTGCCGCAGACGCCGTCATCGCGTGGTTAAGCAGCAACACCTCTGTCGCGTACGCATCTCCAGATATGGTCTTGTCGCTTCAGGCCATGCCCAACGATCCCAGCTTCACACAACTCTGGGGCATGAACAATACGGGCCAGACAGGCGGCACGGCCGATGCGGACATCGACGCGCCGGAAGCGTGGAATCTGGCCACGGGCAGTTCCAGCGTCGTGGTTGGGGTGATCGACACGGGCGTCGACTACACGCACCCCGACCTGGCGGCGAACATCTGGACGAATCCCGGCGAGATCGCCGGCAACGGAACCGACGACGACGGTAACGGCTTCATTGACGACATCCACGGATACGACTTCGTCAACAACGACGGCAACCCGATGGACGACCACTATCACGGCACACACGTCTCCGGCACCATCGCCGGCGTCGGGAACAACGGCGTGGGGGTGGTGGGGGTGAACTGGAACGCCGGCATCATGGGCCTGAAGTTCCTCGACTCCTCCGGCAACGGGTCCAGCAGCAACGCGATTCGGGCCATCAACTATGCCACCATGATGCATAACCGTGGCGTCAACATCCACCTGACCAACAACAGTTGGGTAGGCGGCGGATTCGAACAGAGCCTCCAGGACGCCATCCAGGCTGCCGGGACCGCCGGGATGCTCTTCATCGCGGCAGCGGGCAACGGAGGCGCTGATAATATCGGCGACAACAACGACACCACCCCATACTATCCGGCCAGCTATCCCCTCGACAACATCATTGCCGTCGCCGCAACAGACCACAATGACGCCAGAGCCTCCTTCTCCAACTATGGCGCCGTCTCTGTGGACCTGGGCGCCCCAGGCGTGAGTATTTACAGCACCAGACCCGGCAACACATACGGCAGCCTCCAGGGAACGAGCATGGCCGCACCCCACGTGGCTGGGGTGGCGGCGCTAGCCTGGAGCGTGGCGCCCACCGCGTCATACCAGACCATCCGCGACGCCATCCTCAACGGTGTGGACCACATCCCATCCATGTCCGGGGTCACCGTGACCGGCGGCAGGCTCAATGCGTATGGCGCATTGCAGCAGTTGGGGCCGGAAGTGACGATCGTCGCTTCGGACGCCTCGGCCGCCGAGCGGGGCCTGGACCCCGGCACCTTCACCGTCTCGCGGACGGGCGGCACGGCCGCGGCGGCGGAGGTTTTCTACACCGTTTCCGGCTCGGCCGGCAACGGCGTCGATTATCAGCGGATCCCCCTGTCCGTGACGATCCCCGCAGGCTCGGCCTCGGCCCAGATCACGATTACGCCGATCGACGATTCCTTACGGGAGGGCAACGAGACGGTCGTGCTGACGCTCCAGTCCAGCGCGGGCTTCTCGGTGGGCGTGCCCGGAGCGGCCACGATCACAATAGCCGACGACGATCTTGTCTTCAGCACAAACAACTTCGCCGTCTCCGAGACGACGAAGTACGGAAGCATAGTCAGTTCCAGCCTGCTGAACACGCTGGCCAGTGACAACGTCTACGAGCAACTCAAGGAGGCGCTTTCCGGCGGCAACCCTAAGGCCTACAGCCGCCTCGAGCACAAGTGGACGTTCAACGTGGCCGCCGGCGGGAGGGTGACGTTCTTCGTCGAGGCTTATCACACGGCCAGCACCGACGGCGACGATTTCACCTTCGCATATTCCACCGACGGGACGACCTGGACGACGCTGCTGACCGTAACCAAGACCGCCGACGACAACGTGGCCCAGCAGGCCGCGCTGCCCGACGGCCTGTCGGGCACCGTGTACATTCGGGTGAAGGACACCGACCGCACGGCCAGGCATAAGGTCCTGGACAGCCTCTACATTGACAAGATGTTCATCCGCGGCGACCCGAGCATTGCCGGCGACGCGAACGGCGACGGCATCGTGGACGCCTCGGACTACATCGCGCTCAAGATGGCCTTCGGCATGGCCGGCGGCGCGGCATGGAACGACGGCGACTTCGACCAGGACGGCGACGTCGACTACGCCGATCTGGTCGTCCTTATGAGCAATTTCGGCCGGTCGTTCACACTTGCTCCCGCGGCGGCGGCGATCGTGTCCGAACCTGCCCCAATCGCCGCCGTAACGGTTGCCGTCGCGACCGACCCGGCCAAGACCGCCGAGATCATCCCCTCGCCTGACACCACCATTGACAGAACGACGAAGATGCTGGCCGCAATGGCCCACGCAGCCCGGAACGCCCGAGTCGACGCCCTCGCCGCCGTCGCCATTCGACTGCCCACCCCTTCGCCACGCAAGACCGCTCCCCCCTGCCGCCCTGGTAGCTCAGACCCAAACGATCCGCCTGGCCCCTGCCCGCGGAGGAGTTAAAGAGATGATTTGCCCCGCCGCAAGACATTTTGTCTAAATTGTCCTTGATTTTTGTCCAAATGTTAGACAAAATGTCTAGGTGCGGGTGATAAGCCTGAAACCACTGCGGGATTTCTGGGATCGCCATCCCGGCGCCGAGAAACCGTTGCGGCTTTGGTACAAGGCGGCCATCAACGCCACCTGGTCCAGCCTGCATGACCTTCGCCGGACGTACAGCGGCGCCGATGGGGTCAGGACCCCGCGCGGCGATATTTTGACCATCTTCAACATTGGTGGAAACAAGTATCGCCTAATCGCACGGATTCGTTACGAATACCAACTGATCAATGTGCGAGCCGTGATGATGCACGAGGAGTACGACAGGGCCAAGTGGAAGGAATAGTCATGCCTATTACAAGCAGCGCTAACGAAAAATTGCCACGCCGTTTTGAGGACCTCGTCCGTCTCATGCCGCCGCGGGCCATCATGGATGACGCTCACTACGAAAACGCGCTCGAGAGGATAGACCGCCTGATGGCGTCGGGCAAGCTGACCGGGGGCCAGGAGGTCTACATGGAGACGCTGGTGCAACTGGTGCAGGCATACGAGGCCCGCCGCCACGCCATCGACACCGCTGACCTCGACGGAATCGACGCCTTGCGGCACCTGCTGGCCGAGAACCACATGAACAACTCCGACCTCGCCCGCCTGCTGGGCCTCCACGCCAGCATGGGCTCGAAGATCCTCACCGGCGAGCGCGCCCTGACCGTCCAACACATGCTCAAACTCGCGGACCGCTTCAACGTCCGCCCCGAACTATTCATGCCGCGATCACGGCGCGATCAGGCCAGATGATTTGCCCCACCTTGCCAGGCTACCGCTAGTGTAGTGTCTCATAATTGATGAACATTATGCCGCCCGATAAATTCTAAACCTGCCTGCCGGCAGGCAGGTTTCGTGATTCGAATTTCGGATTTACGAACTCGTGATAATTCACGATCTATTTGAGACACT
>CAYOBS010000329.1:0-4087 GCA_964402305.1 uncultured Planctomycetaceae bacterium
TGCCGGCAGAGCTTGCCAACCGCAACGTGATGGTGGAAATCGTCGCCGGCGGCAAGACCCGGACGCAGGCGTACTACTCCAATTCGCTCGTGGTGCAGGTGATGGAGAACTACGGCCAGCTTCGCGTCGCGGCCAAGGACGGCGACAAGGCGTTGGCGAAGGTTTACGTGAAGGTATACGCCCGGATGCGCGGCGGGCAGGTGGAGTTCTACAAGGACGGCTACACGGACCTTCGCGGGCGGTTCGATTACACGTCGCTGAACACCAACCAGTTGGGCGACGTCGACAAGTTCGCCATCCTGGTGCTCAGCGAGGCCAACGGCTCGACCGTCCGCGAGGCGGCCCCGCCGAAACAGTGAAAGAACGGCCGCGGAGACACGGAGACGCGACCGTGCTGGGCAGTGCGCTATAGGTCCTATGGGTCCTATGCGACCTATGGGACTTATTTATAGGTCCTATGGGTCCTATAGGACCTATTCCTTCGGGCTTGGCCGAGCGTGTAGTATGTTGCCGCAGGCCCGGCCGGGGCGGCGGCAACTCTTGCGCACCATGGAGAGAACGGTGAAAAACCTGTGTCATGTGACGTTTGCGGCGTGTGCGATTCTCGCGGCCCTGGCGTCGGGCTGCTGCCCGACGTGCGAGCAGAGCGTGACCATTTCGCGCCACTGCCTGGCGGCCAGGGCCACCGGCGCGCAGGTATCGCCGCCTTCGGTCGCCTTTGGCCCGGCGTCGCTGAACGTCGCATATCTCTCACAGGATTACCTGGTCAAAGACATCGTCGCCGGCGGCGACAAGGTCGTCGGGTACAAGGTCGCGTTCACGTCGGCTGCGTCGCGGCAAGCCGCCGGCGCGCCGGGGCCCGCATATGGCAGGCTCCTGGCCAGCCAGCGTCGAGAGAGCGGCGCGGCGATCCCGGCCGGCGACTTCCACAAGGTCGCCGTCGAACTGGAAGTCGCCATGGTCATCGGGCGGCGAATAGACCGGCGCATCGGCAGCATCGAGGAGCTCAAGCCATGCGTGCGGGCCATCTGCCCGGCCATGGAACTGCCCGATGAGCACTTCGCCCCGGCGGCAGGGCGGGCGACGTTCGAGGATCTCGTCGCGGACAACCTCGGCTCGCACCGATTCGTGCTAGGTGCGGCCGTAGAGCCGGACAGGGTGAACGTCGACGCCGTCGCCGCGACGCTGACGCTCGACGGCCAGGCCGTTGCCGCCGGGCGGGCCGGGGATGTGCTGGGCAGCCCGTGGGCGTCGCTGTTGTGGCTGGTCAACGGCCTGGTCAAGAGCGGCATCAAGATCGAGCCGGGCGACGTGGTGCTCACCGGATCGATGAACCCGCCGTACAGCCCGCCGCCCGTATCTTCCGCCCCGCCACCAGGCCGGGAGGCCGGCACTTACCTCGGCGACTTCGGGGCACTCGGCACCGTGTCGTGCCGGATTACGCCGGCCAAGGCCGCGAAGCCATAGCAGCACCAAGCCATTTCCCCGGCGCAAAAGTAAAGCCCGCGGATTATGTTTCTCCGCGGGCTTTACAGGCATTCCGAAGCAATGACGCAGGCCGATGCTTTCTTGCTGCACACTCTTCGGGCCGCGTCATATCGCTTCTTGCCAGGCGCCAATTCAGGCGCCTATATCCTTAACCACTCCGAGCGTTTCTCGACGCCGGATCAGGCGTCTTATCGTGCTTCGTTTGGCTCCTTATTTTACTTTGCCTTGCCCCGTACGTTCCTTTCCGGGGCTTTTCCTTCTCTGTTTAATTGTAGGACACGAGTGGCGGTTGGGCGAATTCTCGTGAAGATTTTACGCGCCCTCGGCCCGCGGCAGGGATCGGACTATCTCGTCCAACAGGTCGTCGGCCACGACGCCGTCGGCCTGGCCCTCGAAGGACAGGATGAGCCTGTGCCGCAGGGCCGGGGCCACCACGGCGCGGATGTCCTCGAACGCCACGTTCGACCGCCCGGCCCGAAGCGCCCGGACCTTCGACGCCAGCAGTATCGCCTGGGCGCCGCGCGGCGAGCTGCCGTACCGCACGTACTTGCGGGCCAGGGCGGGGGCAAGCTCGGCCTCCGGGTGCGTTGCACGAACGATCCTGGCGGCGTAATTTTTCACGGCCTGGGCCGCCGGGATCCGGCGGACCAGTTCCTGCATTCCCAGCACGCCGGCGGCGTCGGCGACGGTGCAGGCGCGCGGTGAGTCGGAGCCGGTCGTGCGGTCGAGGATCCCCACGAGCTGATCGACGTCCGGCGAGCCGACGAGGACCTTCAGCATGAACCGGTCGAGCTGGGCTTCGGGCAGGGGGTAGGTGCCCTCCATCTCCAGCGGGTTCTGCGTGGCCAGCACGAAGAACGGCTCCGGCAGGCGGTGGGTCGTGCGGGCCACGGAGACGGTGTGTTCCTGCATGGCTTCCAGCAAGGCCGACTGTGTCTTCGGCGTGGCGCGGTTGATCTCATCGGCCAGGACGAGGTTGGCGAAGATCGGCCCCGGCTGGAAGCGGAAGCTCTTGGCGCCGGCCTCGTCAGCCTCGACGATGCTCGTGCCGGTGATGTCGGCGGGCATGAGGTCCGGCGTGAACTGGATTCGGCTGAAGCCCAGGTCCAGCACGTCGGCGAGGGTTCGCACGAGCAGGGTCTTGCCAAGCCCCGGCACGCCTTCGAGCAGCGCGTGCCCGCCGGCGAGGATGCACGTGAGGACCTCGCACGCCGCCTGCTGGTGCCCGACGATCACCTTGGCCAACTGCCCGGCGATAGCCTCGTAGAGCCGCCCAAACGTCTCGATCTGCCGCCGCAAATCGCCGCCTTCCTCGTCGCCCATCGATCGCTCCCTGTCAAAAGGACCTACACGACGCCCTCAAGCATAACGCCCGGCGGGGCAATCAGCGAAAGCAAAAGACGGAACCTGGAACCTGGAACCAGGAACCCGGAAAAGCAAAAGGCGGAACCTGCCTGCCGGCAGGCAGGCCGGGAACCTGGAACAAGGAACCTGGAAAAGCAAAAGCGGAACCTGGTGGACTACTCCATGACGTCCGCAGTCTGAAGCCTTTCTGTTGAGGCCTGCTCGCTTCAGCGAGCAGGTAAGGCAGAACAGGTGCGGTCAGTCAGTGCGATCAGTTGCGTCTTCATGGGGCCTTTCCTATAATCGCCATGCGAATGCGGTGAAGCGCAGATTTGAGTTCCAGGTTCCGGGTTCCAGGTTCCCGGTTCCAGGTTCCCGGTTCCAGGTTCCAGGTTCCCGGTTCCCGGTTCCAGGTTCCCGGTTCCAGGTTCCGGGTTCCAGGTTCCCGGTTCCCGGTTCCCGGTTCCCGGTTCCAGGTTCCGGGTTCCAGGTTCCCGGTTCCCGGTTCCAGGTTCCCGGTTCCAGGTTCCAGGTTCCCGGTTCCGCCTTTTGCTTTTCAGGGAGTTTTCCATGAACGTGCTGTTGACGGGCGGGGCGGGATACATCGGTTCCCACGTGGTGCGGGCGCTGGCGGCGGCGGGGCATACGCCGGTGGTCTACGACAACCTTTCCAACGGCCATCGCGCCGCGGTCGCCCAGGCAGCCTTCGTCCGGGGCGACGTGGCTGACAAGGCGACGCTGCTTGCGGCCATGCGGGACCACGCCGTCGAGGCCGTCATTCACCTGGCCGCGTTCATCGAGGCCGGCGAGTCGGTCGTCAAGCCCGACAAGTACTTCCGCAACAACACCATCATCGGCATGACGCTGCTGGACGCCATGCGCCAGGCCGGCGTGCGGAAAATGGTCTTCAGTTCGACCGCGGCCGTGTACGGCACGCCGCGGCGGGCGCCCATCGAGGAGACCGACCGCCTCGATCCGATCAACGCCTACGGCGCCAGCAAGCTCTGCGTGGAACTCATGCTTCGCGGCTACGCGCCCGCCTATGGCATGGGATTCGTGGCCCTTAGGTACTTCAACGTCGCCGGGGCGGACCCCGCCGGGGGAATCGGCGAAGACCACAGCCCGGAGACGCACCTGATCCCGCTGATCCTCCAGGTTCCGCTGGGCAAGCGTCCGAGCATAAAGATCTTCGGCCAGGATTACGACACGCCGGACGGCACGTGCATACGCGACTACATCCACGTCTGCGACCTCG
>CAYOBS010000330.1:0-4059 GCA_964402305.1 uncultured Planctomycetaceae bacterium
CCCCGCCGCCGATGCGGCAATGCTGACCGACGCCAACGAGAACCTTTCGGAGCCCTTCGGCATGCCAATCATCTGCCACCCCGCCGACGAATTGATCAACCCGGGCGCGGTGCTGGACATGAACGGCACGTCGTGGCAGGTGCTGGACACCTCCGGCCACACCGCAGGCGGGGTGAGCTTCTACTGCCCACAGGCGGGCGCAGCCATTACAGGCGACGCGCTGTTTGCCGGCAGCATCGGCAGGACCGACTTCCCCGGCGGGGACTTTGACCGCCTGGCCGACAACATCCGCCGCAACCTCTACACCCTGCCGCCCAAGACGAGAATCTACCCCGGCCACGGCCCAGCCAGCACCATCGGCGCCGAAAAAAAGCACAACCCGTTCGTCAAAGGATGACGCCGGGCCGGCAATGGCGGAGCCAGCCCACCCCAGCCCACCCCAGCCCAGACAAGAGCTAAAGAGAGAAGACCAGAAGCGCCTTCCCTCTTTAGCCGCCGCCGTTGCCGTCGTTCGGTGGCGTGCGTTGTCTACTGACAGTCCCAGGGAAAGGCATGCTCCGTGCCGGATAGCCGATCCATGCGCTCCACGGGAGCAATCACCAGCCCAGGAGCTACGCTCAGCCTTGGGTACATGGTGCGGAATGCCTCGATTCCCCCGGTATCCTGCCGTGACGGCCGGGAGGTCAGCTTGACCTCAATCGGATAGAATACCCCGTCGCGCTCCGGCAGCAAATCAACCTCCGCCCCGCTGTGACTGCGCCAATGATACATGTTCGGCGGCGTCGCCAGCGTGCCGGAGAGCTTGCGGATTTCCCCCACGACGGCCGACTCGAACATCGCCCCGACCATCGGATGGCCCGACAATGTCTGCGGCGCCGAGATCGTCTGAAGGTTGCATGCCAAGCCCGTGTCGGCCAGGTATCCCTTGGGCTTGGAACTGATCCGCTTGATTGTGTTGCCGTGATAGGCCGGGACCTCGAACCACTGGAACGTGGCCCGCAACGTCGCCAGCCAGCGGTGCGCCGTCTGCGGCGTGACTCCCAGTTCCCTTCCCAACTGCGAGTGGTTGATCTCCTGGGCCGTCAACGCCGCCGCAAGCTGCACGAACCGCCCAAACTGCTGCCAGTCGCCGACATCCGTAACCAGCCGGACGTCGCGCTCTATGTACGTACGCAAATACGCCCGGTAGAACTCCGCCACCCAGTCCCGTTCCATCGAATCCGCTTCCGGCAAGAAACCCCACCAAAGTTGCTCATACACCGTTCGCCCAGCCGGCAGCCGCTTGTGAGACGACGCGACGAACTCCTTGGGCGCATCGAGATACCGCTTGAGCCAGTGTTCCTCCACGCCCGCCTGGGCAATCTCAGCCAGGCTGAACCCCTCCAAATCCAGGAACACCGCCCGGCCCGCCAGCGACTCACTGGCCGACTTGAGCACCGACCACTGCTGCGAACCGGTCAGGACGTACATCCCCGCCTTACGCCCGACCGCCTGGCCGCCGGCACCATTGCCCTTGCGGGCAGCCGCGGGACCGCCCGCTCGACTGCCCATCCGGGCGGCGGCCCGCGCGGGCGCAGGGGCACGGTCCACCCGCCGCTTGATCGCCGCCACCAACTCCGGGGCGTATTGGATTTCATCCAGGATCAACGGCGCCGGATGATTGTCCAGGAACAAGTCCGGGTCCCGCCGCGCATTGCCCACGTCCACGGCCGGATCAAACACCACCGCTTCCCAACCCGGTAACTCGTGCCGCAGCAGCGTGCTCTTGCCCACCTGCCGGGCCCCGCTGACCACCACCACCGCGAACCGCCCCACCATCCGCCGCAACTTGTCCGCCAGAAGACGCTTCTTGTAGTTCATGCCTGAATACTAATGATGCCATCATCAAATATCAAGCTCTTTCATAGAGTGCGCTTCGGCGGCCAGTAGCCGCAAGTGGAGTCCGGCGACCACGGCGAGATCAAGCCCATCAGGCAGGCCGCGGCGGATATGGGGACACCAAAAGCGGCCGGTCTTGGAGTTGCTCTGAACAAGACAAAATGGTCAAAGCATATTCTGCCGTCACTTGGCTGACAGCGCGCGCTCGAGTTTGAGCAGGGTTTCCTGCCGGGGCACGTGCTTGCCCGACTCGATGCGGCTGATCGTCTCCAAGCGGACGCCGGAGCGACGGGCCAGTTCGGTCTGCGTCCAGCCGCGGCGGATGCGGTCGGCGACCAGATCGCGGGCGATGGAGACGTCAATGGCGGCGCGGGCGGGCACGTTGCCGTGGGCGTCGCGGCGCGGGCGAGCGGGAAGCATCCCGGCCTTTTCCATCAGACGATTAAAGTCCTTGCGGGAAAGAACCACCAGTTCGTCGTTGGCGATGGAAATGGTTTGCGGGGTTTGCAGGATCACGCGCGGAAGCTTCTGCATCTGCCGATCTGCTTCGGGCGTCAAAACCACTTTGGCCATACGCGCCATTGTATCAATAGTGTCTACAGTGTCAATAGCCGAACCAGGGAATAGCCGAGCCAGGGAATCCGGAAACATTACGCCTGGGCGGCAACGAAGTGGCCGCGAAGCCGGCCGGTCTTCCAAAGCAGTTCCTTGAGCCAGCAATAGACGACGGGAGTAATGAACAGTGTAATCAGTTCGATCGTCATTCCGCCCACGAGCGGCAAGGCCATCGGGATCATCACGTCCGCGCCCTTGCCGCTGGACGTCAGCACGGGCAACAGTGCCAGCACGGTGGTGGCCGTGGTCATCAGGCACGGCCTGACTCGTTTGCGGCCGCCCTCGACCACGAGGCGGCGGATGTCCGGGACGCCGGCCACGGCGCGGGAGGCGAACATCTGATTGAGATAGGTGCTGATAACCACCGCATCGTCGGTGGCCACGCCGAAGAGGGCAATGAACCCCACCCATACAGCCACGCTCAGGTTGTATTCCCGCAAGTGGAAGACGGCTCGCAGGTTGTGCCCGAAAACGTCGAAGTTGAGAAACCATGGCTGGGCGGACAGCCAGATGCCGATGAACCCCCCGCTACAGACGACGGCGATCTGGACAAAGATCAGCAGGGTAAGCGGCGTGGAGCGGAACTGGAAATAGAGGATCAGGAAGATCGCCAGCAAGCTCACCGGGAGAAGCACCGCGAACCGCTTCTGGAAGTTGATCTGGTTCTCATAGGTTCCGGCGAAGGTGTAGTGCGTGCCGGCAGGCAGGGCCAGCTCCTTGCTCTCGATCTTGCTCTGGAGATAGCTATTCGCATCCTCGACGACGTCCACTTCGGCGTAGCCGGGACGCTTGTCGAACAGGACGTAGGAGACAAGGAAGGTGTCCTCGCTCTTGATCTCCTGCGGGCCGGGGGTGTACCGGATTGTCGCCAACTGCGTCAGCGGGACCTGGGCGCCCTCGGTGGAGGGCACGAGGATTCGCCCGATGGCCTCGACCGAATCGCGCAGCTCTCGCTGATAGCGGACGCGGACAGGGTAACGCTCGCGCCCCTCGACGGTGGTGGTGGCCTGAATGCCCCCGACGCCGATCTCGATTACGTCCTGTACGTCGCGTATGTTGACCTTGTACCGCGCGATCCGCTCGCGGTCGATCTCGATCTCCAGGTAGGGCTTGCCGACGACTCGATCGGGGATCACGGCGTCCGGGCTGACGCCGGGGACGTCCTTGAGGAATCGCGCGATGTCATAGCCGGCGCGCTCGATATCCTCCAGGCTCCGCCCACGGACCTTGACGCCCATCGGGGCCCTCATGCCCGACTGGAGCATGACAATCCGGGCGGCAATAGGCTGGAGCCTGGGCGCCGAGGTGCTGCCGGGCACGTCGCCCGCCTTGACAATCTCGTTCCAGATGTCGTCGGCCGTGCGGATGTTCTCCCGCCAAAGCCGCGGGCGCTGCCCGGTGGCCGGGTCCGGCGGGCCGTACTCGGGTTTGTATGTTACAAGGGTTTCCACCATCGACACCGGCGCGGGATCCAGGGCGGTTTCCGCCCGGCCTATCTTCCCCACTACCGTCTCCACCTCGGGAACGGCGCGGATGGCCAGGTCCTGCTTCTGGAGGATGTCGAAT
>CAYOBS010000331.1:0-4021 GCA_964402305.1 uncultured Planctomycetaceae bacterium
GCCGACCATCGGTTCACCCCCACGTGCGTGGGGAATACTCTGCCGTCACCGCAAATCTTGCGTCCGAGAACGGTTAACCCCCACGTGCGTGGGGAATACTCCTTCGGCGTTATTGATTCCAGTTTGCCGGCCGGTTCACCCCCACGTGCGTGGGGAATACTGCTCCATGTCGATGCCGGCCTTGGTTAAAGACGGTTCACCCCCACGTGCGTGGGGAATACATCGTGGCCGCTGCGATCGGCGTGGCCGTCAGCGGTTCACCCCCACGTGCGTGGGGAATACACTGACAATCTAGGCTTTTTTCGATGATTTAGCAAGGAAAAGGCCGTCGAAGTCTACGAATCGCAGGCTGGGGTCGCCGGCAGAGCGGACGGAGAAACCTTGCTCGGTGTTATCGCTGTAAATGATTGTGGCAGAGCCGGTTGCCTTCGATTGGCACACTTTATCCCACAGAAGGTCGCGAACCCTGGCCGAGAGCCAACCCACGAAGACGCCGGCCTTGACCTCTATCAGCCAGCGGGTTACTTCACCCCGCAGAGAGGGTGTCACTCGCTCCAGTATCATGACGATCATCGGGTTTCTCCTGTACGGGGAGATTAAGCGGGTCCAGTTTCAGAATGGTTCCGATGGGCGTATCGGGTCCCAGGCAGGCCGGTTGCCACAGGTCGGCCGGCAGGGCGGCGTCATCGGAGTAGGCGTCGTCCTGGTCGGCCAGGGCTGCACTGAGGGGCGGAACATCCAGCGCCTTCTCAATGTCAGGCAGGATGCGTTCCATGAGCTTGGCCTTGCGGAAGGTTTCCCGGCAGGTGAGGCGGACTTCGCGCTCCAGTTGTGTTGCCCCGCCGGCGACAACGGCGAAGGCCGTGGGAATGGTGTAGTCGGCCTTGTAGAGGTCGGCCACATCGTACACAAAGGACAGTTGCTTGCCGGTGTGGATGAAACCCAGGGCGGTGCTGTAGCCGCCGGAGAGGATGGCGGCGTGGACCAGGCCGTACAGGCAGGCGTTTGCGGCCGACAGTGCACGGTTGATCGGGTCGGCGTAGTCCCACTGCTGACGTTTGTAGGAACGCCCCTGCCAGTTGACGCCAAAGGTGCGAGCGGCCTCGGCGTAGGCCTGGCGGACTCGAATGCCCTCCTTGCCCCGCAACTGCTGCAAGGTGAGGCCGGGATCGATGACTTCTCTGAACCTGATGCAGTACATCCGGATGACGACTTGCAGCCGGGTGATGTCGTTGCTGACCAGGCGGGCCTGTTGGATTATGTTTCGGCTGTGTCGAGAGCCGCCCAGGCCCTGGGCGTAGAATCGTACGGCGTCCTCCCCGGTCCAGATGACCTGGCAGTTGTTGTCGGCCAGGGTTTTGATGGCGGCATGGGTGATGGAGGTTCCCGGGCCGAGCATGAGCACGGCCAGGCCGGCGGCGGGGATGGGGACGGAGCCCTCGGCGTCGTGCGCGGCAACGGCCTTGTCGCACTGGTCGATAATGGCATGCTCCATGTAGAGGTAGCTGAGCTTGTCGCCGAAGCGAGGCAGTTCCTGAAGGTTTTTCATATACCACCCTTTCGGCCGCCCTGTTATCGCCCTGTGAACCACCCTGCCGCCCTGCGGGCCGCCTATTGCGGATATCGGCGGATCCGCCTGGCGTGTTGAGTTTTGCACCCTGTTTATTTGTCAAAGAGCGTGGTTCGTAGTGTTCGTTCGTAGTGTGCCCGCCTGCCCCCAAGGGGTAAGGGCATATCCTTGTTCGTGGCACGGGCGTCTCGCCCGCGCGTCCCACGGCCGTCCCGGCCGTGGTCAAGACACAGGGGCGAGACGCCCCTGAGACTCATGGGCAAGATGCCCATGCCACGCCGGCCGCGCCCGTGCTACGGGACATGCCCTGGCGGGCATACTACGAACTTATCGGCGCCACGGACAGCAGACCGAATCCATAGCCCTTGGCCGGGCCGATGCCGACGGCAAGCGTTTTGGCGAAGGCGTCGGCGTCGGTTACTTCGAGGATGCCTTCGTAGACAACGGAGCGGAGGCGATGGCCCTGACCCGGCTTGCCATCCTTGCTGACATAGACGTAACCGGGCTGGATCAATGGTTCGCCTTCGATGCGGAAGCCTGCGCGGTCGGCCTGCTTGCCGAGCCAACCGAGAAACGCTTCTTTCGTGGCCTGAACCGGCACGCGGCGGCCGTTCTTTGTCAAAGGCGTTGTGCGACAAGCGCCTTCGGGCAGCGCGTGGACCTTTATGGTGGGGTTCGCCCGGAGCCGGAAGCGGAAATGTTTGCCGGGCTCGATGGTCAGTTTGATGGGGCGGGGCTTGTCCGGCGGCCCGGCCAGGAGATGCCGCGCATTGTGGAAGGCGTAGTCCCAATTAGGCTCGCTGGCCGACAAGACGAGGATGACTGCACTGCCGCCGGGCTGGGGATCGACGCGGAAAAGGAACCCCGCGTCGCTGCCCCGCGCAACGTGGACCTGCCCATCGCCGAACTGCGCCGGGTCGTAAGGTTTAAGGAACTCCGGGTCGTCGTCGACGCGGGGCCTGGAAGGAAAGGCCATGCACAGACGTTGGTGGACCCGGTAGAGGTTGCGCAGCCAGTCTCGCCCCGGATGGGGGCGGTCCGGGTTATCGCCGACGTTGATGAGAAGCGTTGAAAGGAACATCATTCGACCTCCTCGGGCGCGAGCCGCCGGCGGCGGGTTTCCAGGGAGCGGAAGGCGACAATCTCATCACGCTTGGCGATGATCTTGTCGCGCCATTGGGACTCTTCCGGGTTGATGCGGTCCAAGCCCATTCCCAGGCCGTACTCGATCATCGTTACGGCGTCGTGGCAGAGGCGGCAGAGAGCGCGCAGGTCGTCGGGTTTCTCGCCGCCGGCGTGGCGGTATGTGATGTGCTGAACGGTCGTAGCCGGGGACTTGCAGAACACACACAGGCCTTGGTCGGCGTCGAGGCGTTCTTGGCGGGCCTTGCGATACTCGGTGTTGCGGTAATCGGCGCGCGGGCGCGGCGGCGCCGGGGTCCTGGTTTGGCGCGGCGGGCCTATGGGAACATCTTTTCCATCGCCCACGGTCAACTGGCGGCGAACGACAAACCGCGCCTCGTGGCCCGGCACGTCGAAGGACAGCGCTACATCGTACCAGACCTCCGCGTCGGGCGGCGCTTCGGGCTGCTCGTCGGATGGCCGCCATTCCAGCAGACACTCGACGCTCTCGGGCTGCTCGTCGCCGGCAAGTCGCGGCCGCCACGGGACCGAGCATAGCGCTGACGGCAGGTCGGTAAAGTCGCCCGTGTCGGATTGGTCGTTCCGGCCGACCAACGGCAGCGACGGGGGACAACTCTTGCGCCCAAGAAACATCGGCCAAACCGGATGTAATAGCGCATGATGCAACTCATGCACCAACTCGGGATCGCCTTGAAGAGCGACCAGGAAACTGGCGTCGCAGAGGTATTCCCGGCGGGTGAGCATCGCCCCCTGTTTGGTCTTGCCTTCGCCTTGAGCGATACGCATTTCCATTTTCGCGCCGACGGTATGGTAATCCCACCAGCGTACGCCGGGCCGGTCGACGCGGACCGCCATAGCCAGGGCGTTGAGCTTCGGGAGCTGTTGCCGTGCCGCTATCCTGGAAATACCCATGGCGGCACAAAGCAGGCCGACAACGCCCGACTTGGTCGGGGCTTCGCCGGTCCTTCGGATGACGAACTTCGACTCGTGGCTGCCCCAGGATTGCATGGGGCCTTCGAGGCGAAGCAGGAGTGTATTGGCGTTCATGCTCGCCTCCTTACTTGATTGTCACCTTCTGAACCTCTTTCCAATCAAAGCCGATGGCCCGCACAACCGCGTCGACAAGTTCGTCGAGGGACTTGATGTTTTGATCGGGGATAGTGCAGGGAACTTCGTCCTTGCCTTCGATATATGTCAGGGGATGGCAATGGTTGGGAGAGAACCAGAATCGCTTTTCCGGCTTGCCGTAGCCGATGTCCAGGTCGTGGACGTACTGCCCGAGTTGGGCAATGCTCTGGCATACCATGT
>CAYOBS010000332.1:0-4004 GCA_964402305.1 uncultured Planctomycetaceae bacterium
CAGCCATCGTCCTCGTCCTCGTTCTCGTCCTCGGCTTTTTCCTTCATCGGGTGAGCCTAAGGCTCATGTTTGACTGCGGCCGGTTTACGGGGGGCCTCTCGACGGTGCGGTTGGGGCGATTTGCGCCTCAGGCCAAACAAGCCGCCGACTTGTTCCCTTACCAGGAACCATATCCAGCTCCAGAACACGCCGAACATCGTGCGGCGGAGGCGCTGGAGGTTGGTCCGCTGGCTGAACATCGAGCGGAAGAATCGTCCGCTGAGGTACACCTTCAGATAGGCCCGGTGCATCAGGGCGTCGAGTTTCTTCTTGGGCAACTGCCCCTTCATCGTCGGTGAGGTGAAGTCGTACTGGTCCCAGTCCGTCACCACCAGGGTCCCCTGGGCCTTGGCCTCGTCATACAGGTTGGAGCCGGGGATGGGCGTGGCTACGGTGATCTGGGCCACGTCGACGCCGGTAGCCGGGATGAAATCCACGGTGGCCTGGGCGTCCTCGATCATCTCGCCGGGCAGGCCCAACGTGAACGTGCCCCAGGCGCCGATGTCGTTGGCGTGGAGCAGCTCGATCGTCTTCATCGTCTGGGCCACGGTGATGTTCTTGCCGGAAGACTCCAGGAGTCGCGCCACCGGCGTTTCCAGGCCCAGCAGCACGGCGGTGAAATGCGCCTTTCCCATCCACTCGACCAGGTCGGGGCGCTTGGCCAGGGCGTCCACCCTCGCCTGGCACCAGAAGAACGTGTCGTGGGCCTTCCGCTCGACGATCGCGCGGCAGATCTCTTCCATGCGGCGAACATCCGTGGAGAAATTGTCATCCACGAAATAGATGACCTTGGGATAGCGGCAGCGATCCAGCAGTTCATCCACCTCCAGCATGACGCGCTGAACGCTCTTGGGGCGCCACCGCCCGCGATGAAAGTTGCGGACGGAGCAGAACGAGCAGTGATGGGCACAGCCTCGGCTGGTTTCGAGGCCCTCCACCCGGTACTTGCCGACTCGATATCGCTGACGGTCGGGCAACAGGTCCCGTGCCGGCGGCAGGACGTCATCCATGTTCTCGATCAGAGGCCGGTCCGGCTCGTTGTGTATCGTGCCGTTGGACCGCCAGGAAACACCCCGCACGCCCTCGAAGCTGCCGCGAGTTACGATGTCGCGGAAGGTAAGCTCCCCTTCGCCGCGGACCACCGCGTCGACGTGGCCTGGCGCCATCATCTCATCGGTCAGGAAGGTCGCCTGCTGCCCGCCAAGGACAACCCGCACACCCGGGCGCCGCCGCTTGATCGCCGCGGCCAGAGCCAGCGTGTACTTGGTGTGCGGGGCGCTGTTGACGCTCACGCCAACCATCTCCGGGTCGTTATTCAGCAGTTGCTCGGCGTGCGCTTCGACGTCGTGGCCTTTGCCCCGCATGTCGGCAAGCATCACGTCGGAGCAGTCGCGCACATGGGCAGCCACCGTCTCAATACCGAGTGGTGAACTTGAAAAGTACGCATCGTACCCAACCTGTAAACCGGTGGGCATGACTAACAGCAACCGCATACGGAGTGCATCCTTTCCTTTGGGGATCAGGCAATCAGGCACAGTCGGCTCGGGGCTCCCGTGCCAGGTCCAGTTCGATCTTCTGCCTGGCGGCCTGGTCATTCTCCGCGTGTACGCAGACGCAGTTGGCGCCGCGGGCGGATAAGGACGGCTCATTGCCGGCCATGGACCGGCGAAGATCGTCGCTCTGGCCCGTGCATAATCTCTTGTGTACGAAGCCCTTCCTGGCCTTGCCCTCTTTCCGCCGGGTGACAACGTACACCCCGCTGAAGGCCTCGTCGAAAACGGTTTCCAGAGGATAGGCGGTGAACGGATACCGGACGCCTGACTTCCCGCTGAACTTGACTGTTCCAAGCTTGTTCATGTTCTCTCGCTCCTCATGGGGCCGTTGGCCCCAATGTTAAAGGACAAGCCCAGCCGCCGCGTTGTCGGCTGGGATGCTTTTGCCCATGAGACTCCTGCCGCGCAGCAAGTCCAGTTCCGCATAGCTTCTCTGGTTCAGCCTGGTGTTCTTCCGGTAGGATAGATTGCTCACCAGCGACAGGGCGGGCTGCCGCCTCCGCAGGACGCTGTCGGCCACGCGGCGCAGAATTCGCCACAGCGAGTAGAACCGCCGGTCGCAGCAGTTCATCTCTTCCACAAGGGCCGACCAGGAGAAGTTCTTGTAGCGCGCCGTCGGGAACCCCAGCGTGTAGTATCGCCAGTCGCTGGGAAAGTCGGCGGCGGCGATGCGGTTCTGGCTCTCCATCTGGTCCCACAGGCGGGTGCCCGGCAGCGGCGTCAGGAACAGGGCGTTGAGGAGGTCCAGTCCATAGCTGCGGGCCGCCTTGGCAATCCGCCGGCCGATGCCCGGCTCGTCGCTGTCCAGGCCCATGATGAACGATCCGACCACCAGGAGGCCGTGCCGCTGGATTCGCCGGACAGACTGTCGGAAGTCCCGCCCCTTGAGCAGATTGAACTTCTTGCCTACCTCCTTCAGGCCCTCGGCCGTGGGAGACTCAAACCCGATGAACGCGCCGCGGCAGCCCGCCAGCACGGCCAGGTCCAGCAACTCCTCATCGTCAGCCATGTTGATGGTGACTTGGCAGATCCAATTCTTTTTCAGATCGGCCTGGATCATCGCGCGGAACAACTCCTTGGCTCGCGCAATGTGTGCCGCGCTGATGCCGATGAGATTGTCGTCCACGACCAGAACCCATTTTTCCCGGATGGATTTGAGCTCCTCGATCACACTGGCGATGGGCCTGTGGCGATAGAGAGTTCCGTTGAAAGCCGAGACGCTGCAGAAATTGCAACTCAGCGGACAACCTCGCGTAGTCTGAATGGAGCCAAAGGCATAGCCTTCCGCCAGGAGGTCGTGCCTGGCCGGCGGGACCTCGGCCAGGTCGATGTGCTCGCCGGAGTATGTCCTCTGCAACCGGCCCTGCCGGGCGTCTTGAAGGACGCGCGCCCAGACGCTTTCGGCCTCGCCCGTAACAACCGAATCGACATGCTCCATCGCTTCCTCACTGCACATGGTGGCATGAATCCCGCCCATGACCACGTGTACGCCGCGGCTGCGAAACTCTCCCGCCAGTTCGTACGCCCGGTTGGCCTGGGACGTGAAGGCGGTAATCCCAACCAGGTCCGGCCTGGGCATGGCCGAGTAGTCCGGGGTGTGCAGGTTTTCGTCGATGACGGTGATCTCCCATTCCGGCGGGGTCATTCCCGCCAGAACCAGAAGGCCCAGGGGCTTCCAGACGCGGAAGCGATTCCACCGGCTCTCCTTGAAGTTAGCCAAGCTCACCAGCGGGTTGGTCGGGTTGATCAGGTAAAGTCGCATCTTGTTCTTGTGCATAAAGGTCATCTTCCTTCGATCAGCGGTTTTCCGCGTGCCGGCCCGGCCCAGCTTTCACCGGCCCGCTCCGGGCCAGCAGGCGGAACACCTGGACTTTGGCGCTTCTCGAGAAGGCTTGCACCATGTCTCCCGTCGTCGGTTCCACTTCCACGACGGCTTCGCGCCATTCCACCCTGGTGATTCTCTCGATCTGCTTCCGCAGCCACTGAGAGGACGTGGAGAAGAGCTGTTGATGGAACTCCCGCAATTGCTCGGCGCCCGACGGGCTCTTGGCCAAGTCCTTCTCCACCGGCGACAGGGCCTCGTGCAGCGCGATCACCAGCGTGTCCTGACTCAGGACCACCGTGACCGCCTTGGGTGCGTGCCCGGTGGTCTGCTGCTGGAAGGCGACCACCACCTCCGCGATCTCCTGTGCCAAGGTCGGCCTGGATTTCTCCATCGGTGCGCTCCCATCTCCGGATTTCATTCGCTCCGGGTCGGCGGCCCTGTCCGGCCGCGATTGGAACAAAAAAAGCCGACGCGACAAAGCACCCAGAGGGTGCCCAACCGCGTCGGCTTACTCGTCAACTGGCCTGCCCTAAAGGGCCTGCCCTTCATCCAGTCATCCGACTTGGAGCTTTTCAACGCTCCAGAAG